>CAZKYJ010000820.1:0-2911 GCA_964556355.1 uncultured Verrucomicrobiales bacterium
GGACATCTTCGTGTGCGAGATATCCGTCCCGCGGGTGTCGATGGGGGTGACACCCTCGGATCCTGGGTCGACGACCAGGGCATATTCGTAGCGAGGGGTCGAGAGGTGGGCGAGGTCTCCGCTCTGCGAGGAGTCGGTCGGATCGAGCCAGTAGCTGGTGCCATCGAGATAGAGTCGCGTGATGACGTGATCGAAGGCGAACGGGGACGGCAGCCAGCCGGCGATCGCTTTGGTCGCCTTGGTATTGACCAGCGCGTGTACGGCCTCCAACCCGAGTTCGTGGAGCATGGCCACGAGGAGCCGGGTCTTGTCCTTGCAGTCGCCGAACCGCCTCCGGGCGATGTCCCTGATGGCGTGGGGCTGGTGGCTATGGACGCCTTCGAACATCCCGACGTAGCGAACCGACTCCTGAACGTACTGGAGGGCGGCCACGGCTCGTTCGGCCGGCGTTTCGCAGGAGTGGCGGATGCGGGTGATCTCGTCGCTGATATCCTCGGGGAGCGTGTTTTCGTCCGGGTGTCCGCTCTGGTAGACCTTCGTTGCCCACCGGGCCACAGATTGCCAATCGGGGAACTCCGAGACTTCCACCCAGCCGTTTTCGTCGAACCAGGCGGGTACCGAAGATTCGTAGGTCACCGCATCGGCACCGACGATTTCCCACCGGTAGTCGTTCTTGCCGTCCGCCGTCGCGTGGTCGTAGGCGAGATCGGTGGCGTGGTTGCGTATCGCGAGGGAACGGTCCTCTGGGATGAGGACGCGGAAGCCGATCCTCTCGACGGGGATGTTGAATCCGGTCTCGAAGTATTCGTAAACCCGCCCTCCGAAGACGGGATTGGCGCCGTCGAGGGTGTAGCGGTATTCGAGGACATCGCCGGGGCGGACGTCCTCGAGGACGGCGATCGCGGTGAGGCGACCGTCGTAGAGCGAGCGTTCGTGACCGGTCTCGCGAGAGACGACGCGGAAGGAGTCCGGGCGGAGCCGGTCTTGCACTTCGCCGTCGCGATGGATGTTCAGCACGTTGAGCGCCAGCGTCTGGTAGGACGGGTCGAAGGTGATGGAAACCTGCGAGCTGTCTTGGACCCCGGCGGCGTTGGCGAAGCGCCACGCGTGGTGGCAGGACGATTGGAACCCGTCGCAGAGATTGAGCTGCTGGTCGTAGACGAGATAGTGGGTGCCGTTCTCCGCGTCCTCGTCCGCGAGGTCCTGACCGAGGTTGAGCGGGGTCTCGGCCACCCAGGCCGTGAGGGGTGCGTAGCGGATACGGTCGTCTGCCCGGGCGGAGGCGCCCGCGTGCCAGAGGAGCGCCGCCAGGAGGCCGGCGGTCATTCGGAGGATGTCAGTAGCGCGCAACGGTGGGGTCGATTTCGCGCGACCAGGCATCGATACCGCCGCGCAGGCTGAATGCTTCGGTGAGTCCCTTGGCCCGCAGAAAACCGGCCGCCTGGGCCGAGCGCATGCCGTGGTGGCAATAGATCACGACCGGCAGCGCAGGAGATTGGAAGAGGAAATCGGCGGCGTCCGGGAACTGCGAGAGGGGCACCAGTCGGGCACCCGCGAGTTTGCAGATAGCGAACTCGTCGTCCTCCCGGCAGTCGATCAACCGGATTTTATCGCCTTGTCCGGCGTCGACGAGGGTGTGGAGATCGGCCGGTTCGATCTCGAGTGTTTCGTCGGAGGAGGGGAGGTAGGCGTTGGTAATCGTAATGGAACGTGACCTATGTATCACAAGGATTCGAACTCGGCCAGCCGCGCTTCGATCGAGGATAGTCGCTCCCGTTCGCGGTTTGAGAGTGGCACCTCCGCCATGGCGTCGAGCGCCTGCCGGTAGTGGGTGGCGGCGTCGCCGCCGCCGGCTTGGGCGGCGAGCTGCGCGAGTTTTTCGTGGGCGACCGAAAGCGAGCGCCGCCAGCTGATACTGGCGGTGCCCGCCCCGACGAGAGTCCCGTTGATGGCGCGAGCTTCGTCGTAGGCGCGGTGCGCGGCCACCGTGTTCCCGAGCGCGGACTCCGAGTCCCCTACCTCGACCAGCACGGTGGCGGTGCCGTGGCGGAGGTCGAGGTTTGCCGGCTGGTCGGCTTCGATGGCGCGCCTGGCACCGACGACCTCGGCGAAAATGGCGAGGGCCCGAACGTGCTCTCCTTCAGCGGCAAGAAGTTCGGCGGCAACTTCCTTTGTCGCGAGGAGATTGAGCTTCCAACCAATGTTCGACGGGCTGGCCTCGGCGAGCTGGCGGGCGAGGGAGAGCGAGGTTTCCACGTGGGGGCGCGCGTCCTCAAGGCCACCGGCCTCGAGGTGGAGGATGGCCAATCGATTGTGGGCGACAGCCAACTGGACGACGTGGTTGCGGTTCTCGGGATCGTTTTCGCGGAGCTGGTTGAGGAAGCCGAGCGACTCTTGGAAAGCGGCGATGGCGTCATCGCTCCCGTCTTGTTCCGCCCGCACCTCCGCCAGCGATTGGAGGAACTCGGCGAGGGTGGCTTGGAGGAGTGGGGAGCTCGGATTGACCGTGAGCATTCCCCGCAGCTGGTCGACGGCCAGCGAGTAGGTCGCCGTGGCCTCAGCGAACTCGCCCTTCGCCCGGAGGAGGGCGCACTTCCTGTCGATCACGGTGAATCCGGCACGGAGGGTCTCCACGGAGTCGGACAGCGCGCCCGCGTAGTTTTCGCTGATAGCGAGTGCGGCCTGGTAGGCGGATTCGGCGCCTTCGATGTCGCCGAGCTGGCGGAGGGTGTCGCCCAATCCGACCTGCAACGCGAGGCGCGGTGCGAACCCGTCGGTGATGGTACCGTCGCCCCCCTCATCGATCTTCTGGAAAATGGCGCCGGCCGAGCGGTAGTGGGCGAGGGCGTGCTGGAGATCGCCCTCGTCTTGGGAAAGGGCGGCGAGGTTGAGGTGGGCGGCGATGACGTTG
>CAZKYJ010000821.1:0-2906 GCA_964556355.1 uncultured Verrucomicrobiales bacterium
GCGACCGCAGCTCCAGGCGCGACACCACGGAAAACCCTACGGCGCCGGCCTGCGCCAGCGCGAGCCCACCCAAGATCGCCATCGCGATCCGGAAAGTCCCAGACTGGTGCGCGGGGAAGTCGTCAGTGATCCTGTCGGGGGGTGCGCTCATGGCTCCGTTTGGGAAAAATCGGACTCGAACCCTAGTGATCCAGCGTGGCGGTGTCAAGTCCCCGCATCGTCTAGTGGGAGCTATCCCCGACGCACACGAGGCGGTCGCCGGTGCGCAGCAGCAGGCGCCCGCCGGCGGCGGCGGCGGCGTAGAGCCGCTTCCCGTTCGGCGAGATGGTCACGGAACTCTCGGAGAGAACCTTTGGTTCCACCGGCGACGCTGCCATGACGACCGTCGTCCCGTCCTTGCACGGGAAGAAGATCCGATTGCTGGCGCGCTCGAATACCGGTGATGCCCAGCAGCTATCGGGGAGCCGGCACTCCCAGAGCAGCCCGCCCGTGGCCAGGTCGCTACAATGGGCCACCCCCGCCTTGCTCACGAAAAAAGCGGCGTTCCCCGCAACGAGCGGCGACCCGAAGCTCGACGTGACGGACCCGGCGCTCCACGCGGTTTCGCCCGAGCCGTCGCGGTGGATCGCGACGGTCGATCCGGGGTTCGACGAGCCGATGAGCACCAGATCGGCGGTGACGGTCGGGCTGGCTACGGTGTTCATCTTGATACCCTCCGTCCGCCAGCGGACGGACCCATCTTCCAGGGCGAGCTCTTCGGCCACGCCGTTGGAACTGATCAAGATGGAGTCGCCGTCGACGGTCGGCGACGACCAGGAGACGCGGGCGTCCCGCTCGCGCCGCCAGAGGGTTTCGCCCGATTGCTTGGCGATACGCATCAGGTAGGACGGACCGTCGTGGTCGATGAGAAGCACGAGCGAATCGGGGCTCTGGGCGAGCGAGGAACCAATCCCATGGTTGCCGGAGAACGGGCCGAACTCGTCCGTCAGGCTGCGGTGCCAGCGGGTCTCGCCATCGTTGCGGGCGAGTGAATAAATGTCCCCGGTTTCGAAGAAAACGTAGAGGCCGTCGGCGTCGACCGCCGGTGTCGGGGCGGCCAACGAGACCATGTCGGTGGCCCTCTGCGGGCGGGCGTTAGGAAGTTCCCTCTGCCAGGCGATCGCGCCGTCGGCCAGGCCGATCGCGGTCACCACGAGTGATTCTTTGAGTCCCCCGGCCACCGAGGTCACGAAGACCCGTTCATCCCAGACTACCGGTTGCGACTGGCCGCTCCCCGGGAGATCGACCGCCCACGCGACGGACTCGTCCGTCCATTCCTCGGGCAATGGCTCACCCGTGTAGTGGCTTGTTCCGTCGCCCCGGAATCCGGGCCAGGCGTCTCCCGCCGTGCCGGCGATCGAGGCCAGCATGAAAACGCCCGGGGCGAGGGCGACGGCGGGGAAGCGGAGCGATGGCACGCGGGGAATCTTCGGCGACAACCCCGGATGCTCAAGCTGCATGTTGCTCGCACGGCCGCCGAAGCTTGCGGCTTGTCATCGGGGCCATCTGGCGGGATGCTGGCCGGATGGTTGATACTGGTGGGCTGCGCGCCGAGCGCGCACGGTGGCGGCGGCTCGATCTCGATGCCGCGCCCGTCGACGTGGCGGCGGCCTTCGCTGACCGGGAAGGTGCGGCCTTCCTCGACAGCGCCACGGCCGGCGAGGATGGCGGAGGGCTCTCCCTGGTCGCGGCGGATCCGGTCGGTCTCGTGCGGGGACGTTTCCCCGACACCCGTCCGCTCGAGGCGGCGCTGCGCAGTGGCGGGTGTCGCACCGACATCGGAGTGCCCTGCGGGGGGCTGCTTGGTACGATCGACTACTCGGGCGCCTACTGTTTTGGCGAGTACCCGGGGTTCCTGGTATTCGACCACGCGGCGGACGAGTGGTTCGAGGCGGGCGAATCCGGGCTGGCCGGGATCGGGGAAGCCGCCGGGCCGGGTGCTGCCGGGCCGGCGCTCCTACCGCTCGCCTTCCATGGCGAAACGAGCCGCGAAGCGTTCCTCTCCATGGTGGGGCGGGCCAAAGACTACATCGCAGCAGGCGACATCTACCAGGTGAATCTCTCGCAGCGCTTCGTTGCTGATTGGCCGCATTCCGCCGCGCCGTTCGCCCTCTATCGCCGGTTGCGGGAGACCTCGCCCAGCCCTTTTGCCGCCTATCTCAATCTCGGCGGGCGCCAGGTGCTCTCCAGCTCGCCCGAGCTCTTTTTGCGCATGTCGGGGCAGGAGATCATCACCCGTCCCATCAAGGGAACCCGCCCGCGATTCCGCGATGCCGAGCGGGACGAAAAATCCGCCTACGATCTCATCACCTCCCAGAAAGAGATCGCCGAGCTCGTCATGATCACGGACCTCGAGCGCAACGCCCTCGGCCAGGTTTGCCAGTTCGGCAGCGTCGCCGCCACCGAGCTCCTCAAGCTCGAACGCTTCGCCCAGGTCTTCCACCTCGTCTCCACGGTGCGGGGCACCCTGCGCCCGGAAGTGACCCATCCGGCCGCCCTCGCCGCCTGCTCGCCCGGCGGGTCGATCACCGGAGCCCCCAAGAAACGGGCGAGAGAAATCATCGCCGAACTCGAGCCTTGCGCCCGCGGTCTCTACACCGGCGCCATCGGCTACCTCGGCTACAACGGCGAGAGCCAGTTCAACATCGCGATCCGTACCGCGGTCGTCGAGCGCGGCCAGGTCCACTTTCACGCCGGCGCGGGAATCGTCGCCGATTCGAAACCCGAGGCCGAATACGAGGAGACCCTCCACAAGGCGGCAGGTCTCCTCCGCGCCGCCGGCTGCGAGGCCGGGTTTGTCCCATGATCGCTCGCGTCGCCTGCCTCGTCCTCGCCGCCCTCGCTTGCTCATCGTGTGGCACGTCGCC
>CAZKYJ010000822.1:0-2891 GCA_964556355.1 uncultured Verrucomicrobiales bacterium
TACGTCTACCTCCTCCGCAGCGAGCCCGCGCCAAGCCAAACGTATATCGGCCTGAGCCGCGACCTCAAAGCACGCCTCCAAAAGCACAACGAGGGCGGATCGCCCCACACGGCCAAGCACAGGCCCTGGCGTCTGGTGAGCTACGTCGCCTTTTCCACCCGCGAACAAGCCGCCGACTTCGAGCAGTATCTGAAATCCGGCTCCGGCCGCGCCTTCGCCGCCAAGCGGCTCTGGTAGACTTCAGGCTTCGGCTGGCAAGCCAGCAGCTTGACGGGCGAAGCCTCGGCGAAGGCTGCCCGCCGTAGCCGCCAGGCGAAGGAGGGCTTTCGCGCCTATGCACTACGTCTACCTCCTCCGCAGCGAGCCCGCGCCAAGCCAAACGTATATCGGCCTGACGATGCCCCGCCTCCCGGAAAGCTTCCTCCAGGCCGCGACCCGCCGCGGGCACGTGTGGACGTGGGACTTCATCTACGACCGCACGTTGCGCGGCGGCACGCTCAGGACGCTGACGGTGGTCGACGGGTTCACCCGGTAGAGCCAACTGATCTACGTCGACCGGCGCATCCGTCCGGGCGAGGTGCGCCGGCAGTTGGAGAGGCTGATCGGGATCCACGGTGCCCCGGAACACATCCGCGGCGACAACGGCAGCGAGTTTATCCACCGCGAGCTCCAGGAGTGGCTGCGTTGGGCCGGGATCAAGACGCTCTACATCGACCCCGGCAGCCCGTGGCAGAACGAATCCATCGAGAGCTTCCACTCCAACTTCCGGCGCGCGTGCCTCGACCGGGAGCAGCTCGGGACGCCCTGCGAAGCGCGGGTGGTAATCGAGGACTGGCGGCTCGAATACAACGCCGTGCGTCCGCACAAGAGCCTGCGCCTCGGGACGCCGCTGGCCTTCGCGGGGGCGGCCGCTGCTTGGCTTCGCTCCGCTGAAGGAGCGATACTCCAAGGCCTAACCCTAACGTCCAAGACTCACATTGCCGGTGGGCCAGTTCGGGTAGCTCGACCGCGTGCAAAACCACATTGATTTCGTCACCGACCCCGGCCGTCTCCTTCTGCCGAAAGACGATAGGAGGCGCAGCACGTCAAGACCTGAATTCTTCACCGAAACGAAACCCACAGAACCCTGCCGGAGTGGCAGCGTGGCTGGACTGTCCTGCAGGAGTTGTCGTCACGGGTTGGGCGTCTCGATCAGCCGGAAAAACTCATGCCCGTCATCGGTGGGAACAGTGATCATCGAGGCGCCGGCTTGCTCCATGACGGGCAGGTCGAGGACGTCCCAGGTTTCCATGTCTTCTGAGTACTGCAGGGACCAGCTTTCATAGTAGGACGGCCAGGAAACGAGGACGGCGTCCTCGATGGTTAGATTGGGGGTGGGGAAGGGGTAGAGCAGCGAGCCCACTTCGGTGGGGGTGGCCTGAGGCTGCGTTTCGACGGTAGTGATGACATCGCGGAAGCGGTTGTTCGACAACTGCGCATTTGTGGCGATTCCCAGACCGGTGCCGAACTCGGGATCCACCCCGCCGGTGCGGATCCCCACCGGAAGGTCGCGAAAGCTGTTTCCCGAGATATCGAGAGAGTCTCCAGTGAACCAGAGGCCGGCCGAGCGTAGCGACGGAGCGGTGCCATCGAAGTGGTTGTTGAGGACTTCGTGATTGTCCGCCCGAAGGAGGACCATGTGCAGGTTGTTGTCGCGCAGCGTGTTGTTCTCGAACCGGATGGGGTCAAGGCGATTCAGTGAGCCTGGATTTCCACTGACAGCAATAATCCCCCAGGCATACGGGAATCGGTAGGGGATCCCATCGTCGTACCAGGAGAACCCGCTGACGGTGTTGCCGACGATGGAACCAGTGATGCCCCGATCAACGGAGATTCCTCGCATGCCGTCGCCCGCGCCCGTCGGGTTAGGACCCACGCCGGTGATCGTGTTGTTCTCGATTGTTAAGTGGTAGCTCACCTTGTCCGGCGCGCCGACCAGCGAGATGCCGATGTAGGAGTCCTCGATCACGTTGTTGGCCGCCCGGGCTTGGCGAAGGGGAACTCCGGCGAGGTCGTTCCAGAAACGCAGCGCGAAGGCGCCGGTGGTCCCGGGATTCTTCTCCCGGAATCCGGTGAACCGGCAGTTCTCCACGGTGCCGCCGGCTTCCAGGTAGTAGACCCCGCTGAATCCAAACGTCTCAGGATCCTGTTGGTCGGCGAGTTGGTCGCCTTCGAATGCGATACCGCGGATAGTGACGTCTTCGCAACGGTTGATGTAGAGGATGGGGTTCCAACGGTTGGTTCCATCTCCACGAGCCATGTTTGGAAACGCGCGCAGAATGGTACCGGGCTGACCAATCACGCTCAGGTTCTTGAACTTGATGGTGGTTTGCTCGCTATAAACACCTGCTGCGATGTGAATTGCGTCCCCCGATTGGGCGGCATCAACGGCGGCCTGAATGGTTGGGTGATCGGCGGGGACGTGGAGGTCGGCGGCGGGTGTCGGCGCCGATAGCGCGAACAGACACGGCAGAATGGGTAGGATCGGCGCGATACGTTTCGGATTCATGGCGTGAAGATTTGAAGTTCCGCGCCAGTTGGGAACCGGACTTGAGCTGGTCCGTCCGGGGCGCAGAACAACAGTGCGGGAATTTCTCCGGAAACCGGACACGGCGGTGAGGGACAATTCTCATTGTCAGCCGCTCTGCCGGAATTTGTCGCGGTGGAGTGGGCCACGCGATTGAATGCCTACGGCTTTACCGACATGGCAAAAAGGAGCGGGGCGCAGGGTGTCATGGTCGAGACGAAATCGACGGTGGCAACCTCAAGGTTGGGATGGGGGTTGTCCCAGTGCGAGGCATACACGCGCAGGTAGCTGCCGAAGTCGTTAGAGAGGTGGTTGGCTCCGGTCC
>CAZKYJ010000823.1:0-2889 GCA_964556355.1 uncultured Verrucomicrobiales bacterium
AGAACAGCTGCTGGTACAGCAGCGGGTTACCGCCGAAGCGCGGGTCGAAGAAGTGCGTGCCGATGTACCGGTCCGCGAACAGCATCGTCAGGACGCCCGCGAGCACCGGCGTCGCGAAGACCACGAGCACCGACGTCACGACAATCATCCAGACGAAGATCGGCATACGGATCAGCGACATGCCGGGCGCGCGCATCGTCATCGTCGTGACGAGGAAGTTGATCGCGCCTCCGACCGACGAGATACCGAGGATCTGAACCCCCAGGATCCAGAGGTCCGTACCGTGGCCCGGACTGAAGGTCGAGTTTGAAACCGGCGGGTACTCTGTCCAGCCCGCAGCGGCGCTACCGCCCTCGACGAAGAAGGAGCTGAACATGATCACCGCGGCCAGCGGGATCAACCACAGGCTCAGCGCGTTGATGCGCGGGTACGCCATGTCCTTAGCGCCGATCATCAGCGGCAGCAGGTAGTTGCCAAACCCCGCGCCAACCGGGATCACGAAGAGGAACAGCATCGTCGATGCGTGCATCGTGAAGAACTGGTTGTAATCCTTCTGAGAAAGGAAGTCGTTCTCCGACCACGCCAGTGCCCAGCTGGGAAGCGCGGCGCACGGAATCGACCAGCGCCGGCTTTCCGTCCACGAAGACCTCGCCCCCATCGGCGAGGTGGAATCCCGCGAGCACCTTCATCAGCGTGCTCTTGCCCGCGCCGTTCTCGCCCATCACCGCGGTGACCTGCCCGGCGAGGAACGTGGCATCGACCGAGTCGAGCGCGAGCACGCCGGGGAAGCGCTTGGTGATCCCCCGGGCCTCGAGGACCGGTTGCGCGGGCTCCCCCATGACGCTCACTCGGCAGCGAGTTCGTCGAGCAGCCCCTCGCGGCGTTGGCGGGCGTTCAAGACGTCGATCTTGCCGACGAAAATCATCAGCTTGCCACCGTCCGGAAGCGTTTTCTTCACGAGCTTGCCCAGCAACCGCCCGGCCTCGTAGTTGTTGGTGCCGAGGTAGAAGCGCCGCTCGCTTTCCGGGGCATCGCTGTCGTGACAGATGAGCGGCATGGATGCGGCCACCTCGTTGAGCGTGGCCGTTTGGTTGGCTGGATCGATGGGCGAAACCGCGACGCCACTGTAGCCACCCTTCTGTAGAAGGTTCTCCAAAATCCGGTTCTGCGCGGTGGCCGACCCATCGTGGGGCGCCTCGAAATCCGCGATGATGCCGAAGTCTTGCTCGGCCTTGTAGCAGCCGGCACGGGCGTAGCTCCAGAAAGGATCCGGATTATTGATGACGAAGGCAAATCGCAGGTCGCTCTCCGGCTTCGGGGCGCTCTCCGCCGCTTTCCCGATCCCCTGGAGTTCCTTCAAGCTGTCCCAGTAGGACTGCGCATCACTTTTCGTGATGGTTTTGGCCGGGATGTCGATGAGCTTGTCCTCGGGGACATCGACCTCTTCGCCCCGGTTGATCATCGCGAGGTATTTCATCGACTGGTAGCCGAACTCGTAGGGTTGCTGGACGACCGTCCCGGCGATGTGGCCGTCGATGATCCCCTGTAGGGTGGCCTCATCCTCGTCGAAGGCGAAGACCGCAACCTCCCCGAGCTTCCCCGCCCCCCTGATGGCGTCAAGGCACTGCGGCGCGTTGTAGGCCCAAAGGCCGACCATCCCGTCGAGGTCCGAGTGCAAGAGGAGGGCGTTCTCCGCATTCTGTTTCGCCACCGATTTGTCCGTCTCGTCGGTCTTGGTGCCGAGGATCGTAAATTTTCCAACCACCTGGCCGTCGGATCCTCCGCCGGACGAACCGGGGTCGTTGGAGCAGGAGGTCGCGACGAGCAGGCCGGCGGCGACCCATGGTGAGAGTGAGCGGGGATTCATAGCGATGTGGGTTGCCGCGAGCTTACTCACCGGGATCCCGATGGCAAACAAACTCGCGTCGGGAACGACGATTTGGACGGGCGGCAAACGGGGTGGCAATCCGGGCGTCCACCGCGTCGGGGTGCCCCCAAAGCCGCGCCCGAAAGCGGGTTCCGCTCGCCCCGTCGACCCCGCGACCGGCGCCGGCCACCATCCCACCCCGCGCACGTCGGAGGTGCCTGCCCCCGGAGGCATTTATCCGAGGAACTTATAGACGTTTTCGCTCCGACGTGCCATCCTCTTGGACGAGCGTTAGTGCGCCACAGAACCCATCACCCATGAATACCTCTGATTTGTTTATTAAGTGCCTTGAGAACGAAGGCGTTGAAACCATCTTCGGCATCCCGGGCGAGGAGAACCTCGACATGCTCGATTCCCTCTCACGCTCGGACAAAGTGAAGCTCGTGCTCACGCGCCACGAGCAGGGAGCCGGGTTCATGGCCTCGACCTACGGGCGGCTGACGGGAAAAACGGGGGTGTGCCTGTCCACTCTCGGCCCCGGAGCCACCAACTTCATGACCGCGGCTGCCTACGCCCAGCTCGGGGCGATGCCCATGCTGATGATCACCGGCCAAAAGCCCGTAAAACGCAGCAAACAGGGCAGCTTCCAGATCATTGACGTCGTCGACATGATGGCGCCGGTCACCAAGTACAGCCACCAGCTCGTCAGCGGAGCGAACGTCCCGACGCGCGTGCGCGAAGCATTCCGCGTGGCCGAGGAAGAACGTCCAGGAGCCGTCCATCTCGAGCTGCCGGAGGACATCGCCGCCGAGGAGGTCGAGGATTGCTCCCCCCTCACGCCGAGCCTCGTCCGCCGGCCCATCGCCGAGAAAAAAGCGCTCGACCGCGCCGCCGTCCGCATCGCCAACGCCAAGTCGCCGATCCTCGTCATCGGCGCCGGCGCCAACCGTATCCGCACCAGCGAGATGCTCGCCCATTTCGTCAAGGAGACGGGTATCCCGTTCGTCACCACCCAGATGGGC
>CAZKYJ010000824.1:0-1874 GCA_964556355.1 uncultured Verrucomicrobiales bacterium
GGAGGTGTACGTCGTGGTGAAGTGCGGCGAAGACGCCGCCATGGAACTCGACGGCGAAACCATTCCCGTTTCCGCCGGGATGACGGTGCTGATCCCCCCCGGGGTCCGCCATCGGGCGGTTGCGGAGATGGAAGTCATTATTTTTTGCACCCCCAAGTTCGACCCCCAAGACGAATACATCGATTCCCCCTAAAAATCGGAATCGTTCGTTCGGCTGGCAGCGACTCCGCCCCGGACCGCCTCTCCACATCCCCGTCTTTCCTCTCAGATATTGACCGACCCATGCAAAGCAAAATCTCCCCCATTGTCCTGGCCGCGCTGATGAGCTGTTGCTCCGTCATCGCTGCCGGTGCCGAGCACGAGAATTGGCCTTACTGGCGCGGCCCCGCCTACAACGGCACCAGCACCGAAACCGGACTGGTGGAAAACTGGGACGCCGATGGCGGCGAGGGGAGCAACCTGATCTGGAAGAATGAGGCGTTAGGGGGGCGTTGCACTCCGACGATCCTGAACGGCAAGTTGTACGTCAATCTCCGCGCCGAACCCGGCACCGATCGCGAAGGAGAAAAGACGGTCTGCGTCGATGCCAAAACGGGCGAGATCCTCTGGGAGAATCGCTACAACGTCTGGCTTTCCGATGTGCCGGATACCCGCGTCGGCTGGTCGAGCGTGGTGGCCGATCCCGAAACCGGCAATGTCTACTCGCTCGGCGTCTGCGATTTCTTCCAGTGCATCGATGGGGAGACCGGCGAGACGCAGTGGAGCATTCCGCTGCACGAGCGGTTTGGGATGCTGAGCACCTACGGGGGGCGGACGAACTTCCCGATCATCTGTGACGACGTGGTGATCATCAGCGGGATCATCATCAACCACGGCGAAAAAGCCAAACCGAATCACCGCTTCATCGGGATGGACAAGCGGACCGGCGAGGTGCTGTGGTTCAACGGGACCCGCGACCTGCCCTACGACACCACCTACTCCGGCCCCTCGATCGCCACGATCAATGGGCAGAAGCAACTGGTCGTCGGCGCCGGCGACGGCGCGGTCTGGGGGATTCAGCCGCGGACTGGGAAAACCTTGTGGCACTACGATCTGTCCCGCCGGGGGCTCTTCGCCACGCCGTTGGTGGTCGGCAACCGCGTCTTCGCGACCCATAGCGAGGAAAACATCTCGGGGGGCACGATGGGCGCGATCGTCGCCCTGGAGGTAACCGGCACGGGGGACGAGACCGACGTCAAAGAACTGTGGAAGATCGAACGTCTCGTCATCGGCCGCAGCGCACCGATGTACATCAACGAACGGATCTACGTGATCGATGACCGCAACAAGTTGCAGGTGATCGACGCTGAAGCGGGCGAATTCATCGGCGATCCGATCAAGATCGGCGACAGCCGGCAATTCTCCAGCCCGCTCTACGCCGACGGAAAGCTCTACATCTTGACCGAAAACGGCCGCTGGGCGGTGATGAAACCGACCGAGGAGGGCGCCGAGATGATCGATCGAGGACGGCTTCGTCGCGAAGGGTTCCTCGCCTCGCCGGTGGCCTACGACGGGCGGCTCTACTTCCCCGGCACCGACGCGCTCTATTGCGTGGGGGATCCGAGTACGCCGAGCAGTCGCACCGAACGTCCCGAGTCCCCGGCCGAGACGCCGGTCAGCGAGCACCCCGAGCCGACCTGGGTCCAGCTGACCCCGGCCGAAGCCCTCCTTCGCCCCGGCGACACCTTGCCCTTGGAAGTCAATCTCTTCAACGAACTGGGCCAACACCTCCGCGAAGCCGAACTCGATCAGGTCAGCTTCTCGGTCGATGGCGTGGGCGAGGTGGCCGACGGCGTCTACCAGGCGCCTGAGGATGCCGGCCACCGGGTGGTCCA
>CAZKYJ010000824.1:1884-2882 GCA_964556355.1 uncultured Verrucomicrobiales bacterium
ACACGAGCTGCATGTCGCGGACCTCGTCGATGACACCGCTGATGTCGGCGAGCTCAGCGGTTCGGTCCGGTTGCGGATTGTCCCCGATCTCCCCTGGCAGTTTGATTTTGATCAGGCCGACGACGCGCCGGTCACGTGGGTGGGCGCCCGCTATCGCCACGTGATCCGAACCATCGACGGGTCGCCTGCGTTAGTGAAGGTAACCACGATTCCCAAGGGCGCCCGCAGCCGCGCCTGGATGGGGCACAGTGACCTCTCCAACTACACGATCGCCGCGGACGTCAAAGGGGAGCGTCGACTCGATCAGCTCCCCGACATCGGCCTGGTCGCGCAGGGCTACGTCCTCGATATGCAGGGCAACAGCCAAAAATTGCAGATCCGGTCCTGGTCGCCCCAGTTGCGGATGGCTTCGACGATCGATTTCCCCTGGGAGGCCGACGTCTGGTACCGCATGAAGCTGCAAGCCGAAATCGATCGCTCGGGCGAACAGCCGGTAGCGATCCTCCGCGGCAAGGTATGGCCCAAGGATCAGCCGGAACCCAAGGAATGGACCATCGAGGCCCGGGATGAATCTCCCAACCTCCACGGCAGCCCCGGGCTGTATGGAAATGCGAAAGTGGCAGAACTCTACATCGATAATTTGAGCGTCGTCCCGAACGACTCCTGAGCTCACCGCTTCGCGATGGTTCCGGCGCCGAGGCGCGCCGGCCGGTCGGGGGAAGCTTTCCCCCGGCGTTCCCTCCCTTCGAAAAGCATCCCCTTCCCAACCGATAACCATGCTCATGAAAAATGAACTTTCTGCCTGGTCCCTCCTCGCTGGCGCGGTGTTGGCCGGCACGGTGACCGCGGCTTCGATCAGTGGGTGTACGCCCCCGACCGATCAGCTGGGCAATTCCAATGTGACGGCCGACGATTCCAATCTGACGGCGAGCGGTGGCGGGCTCGACAGCAACACCACCGCGGTCGGCTTCCAGGCTGGCAGCAACGTGACGACGGTG
>CAZKYJ010000825.1:0-2875 GCA_964556355.1 uncultured Verrucomicrobiales bacterium
CGGCGAGATAGTGGCCGCCGTGGAAGATGGCGGTGAACTGGTGGCCGGTGCCGGGTCCGGTGCCACCGCCCCTCCGGTTACCCCGGGGGTCGTAGTCGGTGAAGATGACGTTGCCGGGCAGGCCGTTGTCGGTCATCGAGGTGCCGTAGATGTAGGTGCCGACCCCGGTCGCCATGTTGTTCTGGCCGCCGATCCACTGCACCGAGCCCATGGCCTGGTTGTTGAATCCGTGGGTGACATTGAAGAACGATCCCGCCGCCGAGGTCATGTTGGCACCGTCGAAGGCGTGGTAGCCGCCGTTGGCGATGTTGTTCTGCCCCGTGGTAGAAATCACGTTGCCGTTGGCCGTATTGAGAAGCCCACCGAGATCGTTGTAGAAACCGTTGTTGGTGTTGAGCCCGGATAGATCCGTGGAATTACGCGCCGATTGAAATCCTTGGGCGTTGACCACCGAGGGCGCGGCGACAAGTAGCGCGACTCCGGCGCCACAGATGACGTTTTTTGCTTTCATCATATGTTTCTCGTTTCTAGTGTTCAGTGTTTCGGGTAGTAGCGGGAGCTGACCGTCGACGATACTCTCCGATCGTGCTCCAGATCCTAACTGTTCTACCAGATCGCACGCTGATAGACTAGCGAATTATTGGGAAATCGAGTCGATGGCATCTTGGACGGCGGCGATCGATTCGCGCTGTTCTGCGGATAGGTCGGGGGAGTTCGCGAGGAACGATTCGGCGGCGGCGCGATCGACTTGGAACCAGCTGGCAGCCACCTGGGCGACGACGGACGACCGGCGGCCGGGGTCGGCAATATCACCCGCCCACGCGGCGGCCCGCTCGGGATCGCTGTGCATGATGGCGTGGGCGATGGCCTCGGAGCCGGCGTCGCGCGAGGCGCCAGGATCCTGCTCCGCGACCCAGGTGGAAGCCGCCACCGGATCGATATCCGACCAGCGGCGGACGATGGCGCCGTAAAGGGCGGGGCGGGCGGCGTTGTCCGGCAGCGTGGCGGCCCAGGCGACGGCACCCTCGGGGTCGACGTCGGCCAAGGCGTTGGCAGCGGCGCCCAGCCCGGCAAAAAGGTGGGTGACGTCGCCACCGTCACCGGCCGCGATGCTGGCCTCGCGGAGGCCGACGGCGGCGGCGGCCGGGTCGGCCATCACCCAGCTCAGGCCGAGCTGGGTCTGGGCGAGCGCGCGCACCTGGAGGGGATCGATGGCGGCGGCCGCACCCCAGGCGGAAGCCGGGTCGGTCGCGCCCCACCGGCTGAGGACACCAATGACCGCCTGGTCACGGAGGCCGGGGATCGCGCCATCGATCGACTCCGCGGCGGCGAGGGCGGCGGCGGGGTCGGTGGTGACCCAGCGGTCGAGTACTTGCCGGGCGGCGAACAGCGCGTCGTCCGGCGGCAGCGCGAGCGCCCAGGCGAGGGCGGCGGCGGGATCGTCAGCCACGCGTTCATTGGCCTCCGCCTGAAGCGCGCGAAAGTCCGCCGAGCGGTCAACCATCTCCTCGGGCAACTCGCCGGCAGCCACGCGTTCGACCATGCGGCGGACATCTTCCGGCACCGCGGGCGGCTGCTCGACCGCTGCGGCGGGTGCGGGCTCTGCCGCCGCCGGGCCGGTGGCGGCGACCTCATCCGGTGCCGGTTCGTGCGAGCGCAGGAACCAGATGACGGCGAGGACAGCGAGTCCCCCGACGACGAACGCGAGAGCGGAACGAGATTTCATGAACGCAACGTGGTGGGAGGAATGGCGGCGGGCAATCGCTAAAGAAGGGGGGGAGCCAGCGAACCGGCTCCCCCCTCGAATTCTCGGAGAGGCCTACTCGGCAGCGGCGACATCCAGCGACGCGGGCTCCGTGGTCGTTTCGCCCAGCTGCTTCACGATCGCGGCGAGCTGGGCGTCACGGGCGGCGGCCTTCGCTTCCATCGCCGCGAGCTGGGTCTGCATGGCGGCGAGGCGGCTTTCCGCCACGACGATCCTTTCGTCTTTTTCCTGGATGATCCGGTGCAACTCCTGGGTCGCCGAGACATTGAGCATGGCGATTCCGTCGTAGTCGACAGCGAGGAAGTCATCGACCTCGCGACCGTAGACAAAGACCTCATTTTCTTCTGTTTCGAAAGTCGTACGGAAGGCTCCTTCGCGCACTTCGAGAACCTCCTCGATCGCCGACACCCCTCCCGCGATCAGACGAACGCGATCGCCGACCTCAAGATCGGTCGCCAGCGAGACCCAACCGTCGGCAGTCGTCGCCCGCGCATAGATATCGGGGATGGCGTTCGTGCTGCGCGAGACGACCTGCGGATAGACCTTTTCCACCTGTTGAGCGATGACCTTCTTGTGCTTGCCCGCCCCCTTCGCGATCACGTCTTTGTAGACGTAGTCAGTAATCTCGATGCCCAAAAGGGCTTCGAGGTCTTCTGCCGCGTCCGAGCGCCCTTCAATCGCCTTTGTCCGCTCGTCCGAGATCGAAATAAACGAGAGTTCCGAAACGATGTCCCCCGCCGAATAGATCGCAGCACCAAACGTCCCGGCAACAAACTCCGCGATATTGGTAGTTTGCGAATTAAACCCTCTGACAGGTGCGGTCGAGGTTTAAGAAAGCAAGGGGCCGGTCACGTGCAGCATGGCATTGGAGGGAAACGTACCGATCCCGACAGCGCCTCCGGGAGCGAATGACATGCGGGTAGCAACATTAGTTTCGACGATATTGAATGCCCCGTTTGCCGGTCCGATATGCCAACGCTTGTTAGAGGAATCCGTCTCTTCGAACTCGATCTCCGGGATAGCCCCCTGGATCTCGAGCTGCCTCGATGGGATCGAGGTTCCGACACCGACCGGCCCATTCACATTCAGCGTCGCCTGTCCGGCCACCGT
>CAZKYJ010000826.1:0-2874 GCA_964556355.1 uncultured Verrucomicrobiales bacterium
CGAGCACCCGTTCAACGGAAAACTGCATCCGGGTAACTGGCGGAGCTGGTACGATTACGGCAACGGTGCTTTCGGCGATTGGGGGCCGCACACCCTCGATACCGTCCACCGGTTCCTCGACCTCGGGATGCCCGAAAAGATCACCGCGGTGAAGCTCGATGGACAGAACGACTTCATTTTCCCCATGGCCTCGACCATCCAGTTCGACTTCCCGGCGCGCGGCGCGATGCCCCCGGTCGAGGTCACTTGGTACGACGGGGTGAAAAACCTGCCGCCGCGCCCCGACATGCTCGAGGCCGACCGCAAGATCGAGGCCTGTGGCAAAATGATTTTCAGCAAAGACCTCGCGTTCAAAGGCACGACCCACTCGAGTGCGCTGCGGATCATCCCGGAGGAGGCGATGCGCGACATGGCCGATGAACTACCGAAGGTCACCGGCAAGAACTCTGGGCACCACGAAAACTTTGTCCTCGCGGCCAAGGGGGAGGAAAAAACCCGCTCGTCCTTCGACGTGGCCGCGCCGCTGAGCCAGGTCTTCTGCCTCGGCGTCATCGCCCAACGCCTCGGTGGCGAACTCCATTTCGACCGCGAATCCCAGCAGATCACGAACAACGAACGCGCGAACCAGCTCCTCGTCGGTCCCCCGCCGAGGAAGGGCTGGGAGGAGTTCTACAAGCTGTAGGATCGCCGCGTGGGACGCGCCTATGTCCGCAGCGGCCGGGCCGCACGAGGCGCCATCGATGGCCGATCTCGCGTGGCCGGGAAGGCAACCCTCGGAGGTCGGTTTTCGTCGTGGCACCTAATCCGGGACTGCTTCCGCCGGGCTTTGCTCGTCAACGATGCGGGCGTTGGCGCCGGCGTCGCGCACCTCATTCCGATATCCGCTGATGCGGTTCCCCGAGAGGGTGGCCTCGCTGCTCTCCCCGACGACGATTCCGGATCCGCCACCGTCACCTTCGATGACGTTGCCGATCGCGACGAGCTGGCCATCGAGCAGGACGCCGGCGACACCGCCACCCTTGATGGTGTTGCCGTTCAGCACCGCCTTCGCCTTGCCCAGGACCGCGACGATCGGTGGCATCCCGGTTGTCCGAACGAGGGTGTTGTTCTGCAGGAGGGCCTCCCCACCGCCGGGGATGCCGACGGCGACGAGCCGGTTTTCCAGGCAGGTATTCTCGATGACATAGGCCTGGGAAGCCTCGCTGATCCCGATCCCGGCGGCGTTGTTTCTTTCCACCCGGTTGCGCAGGAGGAGGGCGTTCGACGAATTCAAACCGATACCGGCCGCCCCGTTTTCGTAGCAGTGGTTCTCCGCGATGATGGGTGAGGAATGATCGCGGCAACCGATGCCCGCGAGCTTGTTGCGGTAACAGCGGTTCCCCCGAATAACCGGCGCGGCTTCCTCGTCGGATCCGATTCCCGCCATCTCGTTCTCGTAGCAGTCGTTGTCCTCGACCAGTGGACGGGTCGCGGTTCCGGTACGGATCCCGATGCCCGCCCGGCGATTCCCGTAGCAGCGGTTGTGGCGGACGGTCGGGCTGGCACCCTCGCTGATCCCGATGCCGGCACGGATATTCCGGTAGCATTCGTTGCCGGTCACCATCGGGCTGGCGCCATCGTGGCCGATCCCCGCATAAAAGTTTTCGAAGCAGGTGTTACCGTCGATGATCGCTGCCGAGCCCATCATCGACCCGATCCCGCCGCCCATATTGCGGTAGCAAACGTTGCCCGCGACCAGCGGTGTGCAGCGTTTGCCTTCCGCGCCCCGAATCGCGATTCCCGTGTCGCCAATATGGTGCACGATGTTGTTGACCACCGTGCACGTCGCCCCCGATATGGCGATTCCCGGAACTCCGAAGTTGCCGATCTGTTCGTGCCCCTGGTTCCGCCCGCTCTCATCCCAGTGCTTTTGCCATTTTTCCCCGTCGTATTTTCCGATGTTCGTGACGGTGAACCCATCGAGCGTCGCCGCCTCGGCCATGGTGACACCGGGAGGGCCCTCGGCTTCGTTGCCACCGTCAATAATCGTCGCTTCCGCCCGCGCGAGTCCGAGTTTCCCCGTCCCGTCGGTTCCGGCGCTGCGGACTACGATGCCCGGCTTCAGGACGATCCGTTCACGGTAGGTCCCCGGAGCGACCAGGATGGTGTCACCCGCGTTCGCCGCGGCGATGGCGGCTTGGATGGTCCCATGATCGTCCGGAACCCGGAGTTCATCAGCCGCGAGCAGGCAGGGCCACGAAAGCAGGCTGATGGAAACGATTTTTATTCTCTTCATGATGAATGTGCCTTTCATTCTAACGCGAATTCCGCATGAACCGCTGAATCGATCCGTGCACGGATTGAGGTTGCCCTGCCGGCGGGAGCCGCTGGGCAGCGGCAAACAGAGCGTGACGGCGGGGGTCTCATCATCACTGGTTTTCTACAGTGCAAACCAGCGATTCGCCCGCCATGGGCGCGCGCGGCCAGCTGGCTGGAAGGTAGGGAGCGGCCTGATCGCTGTCAAACCCGCTGCGGAGCACTCCTCCGACGAGCGGCCTCTGGGGCGCACCCCTTGGGAGCTGCAGGCCCGATCAGGACGCCGGGGGGATCCGACCGTCGAGCGGGAGTGCGGCGGCTCCACAGCGGGTTCTTGCCACCGGTTTGCGGGGGCGCGGAACCTATCGCCGGTGAGGCGCCAGCGGCCTCGGGCAACGAAAGTACCGGCGGTTCCCATCCAATCCTTACCGAAACGAAAAAGCAGGTGGGGGAGGGAATCGGATCTGATGAGGCGCCGCACCATCGGCGGAAGAACATCGAGGCGGCACGATTTAGCCCTCGTGGGGCGCCGGACCGCGTCCGATGAACCGCCGGAATCGCGATGCCTCCCTGATGAAG
>CAZKYJ010000827.1:0-2152 GCA_964556355.1 uncultured Verrucomicrobiales bacterium
AGTAGCACCGCACTCTCGGTGCGGCTGCGAAGCGAAACCCCCATTTCGGCTGCCGGATGATCATGTCGAAAACCACATCGTCCGCTGCCAAAGTAAGATCCTGCGGGTACCCGCCAACGCGTTCCCAGACCTTACGCCGGTAGGCAATGGATCGATTGATGCCCAGGCTCTCGGGGGTCGCTTCGAGACGAAACGGATAGCGCCGAGCAAACTCGACCAGGGCCCACTTGCTCTTCGCTGCGTCGGGGGCAACTGCCCAGCTGCCGATCACTACATCGATCTCTTCCCCACGATTTCCCTCGAAGGGGGCCACCAGCTCGGCGAACCACTCTGGATCCCATTCGCAGCCGACGTCGGTCGAGGCGATAATTTCCCCGACGCTCCGCTCAATCGCGAGATCCCGGCCGCGCGCCACGTTGCAACCCGCTTCCTGGGCGACGCGGAGTGGGAGCTGGAGACGATCGTGCAGCGCGGCGGCCTGCAACGCCTCCCAAGTGCCGTCCTTGGAGCCGCCGTCGACAACGACGATTTCGTCCGGGAATCGAGTCTGTTTCGCCATCGCATGGAGAAATGCCTCGACTCCGTGGAGGTCGTTGAGGACGGTCGATACGAGCGAGTAGTTCACGAGATTGGGAGAGTCGGTGTCAGATTGCGGGCGGTCAGCCCGTGGGAAGGAAGAAGCCACCTGAAGGCGAGCGGGAAGTAGCGGACTTGCCAGACCGGAGGAAGGGCTCGCCGTAAGAATTTCTCGAGAAGGTGTCCGGGGGTTGATGTCTGCACCGACGTCGCGATTGTCGGTGGAATCTGGTCATTTCCCGGTGCGTCAGGGAGGACGTTCCTCCGGGCGGAATTCTCTGCAGCGGCGGGTCTTGTTGCGATCCGTGTTTGGAAGATGTCGGCGGTCGATCGGCTAGCTTTCAGATCCGGTGGGGTCACACGGGCGATAGATTGCTTGATAGTAGCATCCGTCTTGCAGCATGGAGTTGGGCAGGATTTCCTCACGGTAGCCCATCTCATTCAGAAAGGTGTTGAACTCCTCCAGCGAGGTCTCGAACTGTGCGAAGGCGAACGCGTGAACTTCAATCACCAGTATGGGGCGCTGTGAGGTGATGAAGTTCTTGCCTCCTTTCAGGACACTAAGCTCAGCTCCTTCGACGTCAATCTTTACCAGCTTGACAGGTCGGGTGATGCTGGCGGCATAGTCATCTAGCCTGGTGTTGGGAACGCGGTGTTCCTGGGAATTATCTCCTTGGCCGCTCAGCGACGCAGTCGCTCCCAGGTCTTCGGCTCCGCTGAAAAAACTCAGATCAGATGCCGTGGAATCGGAAACAGCTGAGGGAATCACCCGCACGACGTCCGCCAGATGATTCAGATCCAGGTGGTGCCGCAATCGCTGGACGTTTGTGAGTAACGGTTCAAATGCGTGCACTTCGCCTCCCGCCCCAACGATCCTTCCCGCTAGCAGGCTGTGCAGTCCGAAGTTCGCACCAATATCGATCATCGTATCTCCCGCCTCGAGCTCTCTGATCAGCAGGTCTTGAACCTCTCGCTCTCCGTGCATGTTCCAGCGGCGTAGGGATTCGTCGAGACGCACGGTATGGCCGCCGACTGAGAAAGGAACGCCCCGGAACCCATGGCGTAGCCGGAATGCCAAATCTCTCAACTTTGGGAACGCACGCATGATCGGATTTGATGGAAAAGCCTGAACCCCAGAACGCGTCTCGCCCAAAGGGATCTGGATCGGTTGCCTTCGGCCAGGGATCGGCGGAGCCACGCCGCAGCAAGCTCTGTCGAGGTAGCGGCAAGTGGGGTGTCGCCACGTCGTTTGGCCTGTAGGTAAAGTCCTTCGTAGAGGCGCATTAGCGACTCGCACTGTCCAGACGTCGGACGGGTGCCGGCCTCTTCGAGGAAGGTGAGGTTTTCACAGGCCGCATGGTGCAGACCCTCCGACCATTTTCCGGCGTCCTCATTCTGCGTCCGGCATCCCGGGGTCTGCCAGCGGTATAACGCCCCTGCCTTGCCGCAGTCGGCCAGGCGGCTTGTTCGGTTCAGCAATCGGAACCAGAACGCAACGTCTTCGCCCAGGTAGGCGTCCAGCCGCTCGAGCCAACGGTACTTGGAGGTCAAGAGGGAACGCCGCACGAGGGCCGCG
>CAZKYJ010000827.1:2162-2869 GCA_964556355.1 uncultured Verrucomicrobiales bacterium
AACAGTTCGTAATGGGATCGGCCTTCGGACGCTGGGAGTTCGATCTCCTCGAGGTGATCTGGCGTGTCCCGGAACTTCCGCCAACGACCGACGATGAGATCGAATTGCGAACCTCCCCGCGAATATCCGAGGAGATCGCTCAAGTAATTCTCTTCCAGCAAATCGTCGGCATCGAGGAAAAGCACCCACTCACCAGAAGCGGAATCCAAACCATGGTTGCGCGCCGATCCGGGGCCGGCGACCGATGCTGGTGCGCGGAGCAACCGAATGCGGCGGTCACTAAGAGCGAGGCGCTCGACTCGCTTAGGGCCATCGTCATTTGAGTGGTTCTCTACCACGATGGCTTCCCAGCTCGCCAACGTCTGCGCGCGGATGCTCCCCAGTGTCTCCTCGATATATTGCCCCTTGTTGTGAAGCGGAACGATAATAGAGACGACAGGTATTGCGCTGGGCTCTCTTTGGGGCTGATCGGGTGACATTCTTGGGGACTCTCTCTCGTAAGATGTCGAATGAGCCTGCTCCGGAGATCTCAAGCTATTGACCCTGGCCGTGGCGAATGTTCTGGATGATGGCATCTCAGTCCACGGCGAACAGTTCAAGCCGGAAGACCGAGTCTGCGAAAGGTCTGGGAACAATGGGGCGGGAAGTGGCGACGAAGTAAAGTGTGAGGCATCGAGCGATTTGCGGAAGGCCTCAAGCTTTTCGCC
>CAZKYJ010000828.1:0-1593 GCA_964556355.1 uncultured Verrucomicrobiales bacterium
GCGCGCACCCTCGGCGACCCGTTCGAGAGGGTCACCCGCTGAGAGAATGGCCGTCCCGTGCCGGACGCAGTCGATCCCGATAGTCTCAAGGAATCCCGCCGCGACCTTGGCGGTGATGATGCGCAGCGGGACCGCCATCGCCTCTTCGAGGGGCAGCATCGGCCACATGAAGGCAAGAAAAAGCCACGGGAACGCCAGTGCGCGCATCATTCTCCAGCCGAAGAACCAGAGGATGAACCCGGCCACGAGCAGTTGGCAGGAGGCGAACCCGAAGTAGCGCGTGTCGAGTTTGTAGCCCACCCAGAAAAGGATCAGGGCGAGTCCTAGCGGGGCCACCGCCCACCAGCTGCCCCCTTCGCGGGGGACGGCGGCGAGGTCGTGGCGGCGCTGCCAGACGAGGAACGCCACGATGAACGGGACAAAAAGGCAGAAGATCCACTCCTGATCCTCCAGCTGGGTGGTCACGTGGATCAGGCCGGCGAAAAGGCTACTCCGTTCGGCAAACTGGCCATGTTGATACGGCCAGAGAGCGTAGAGGAGCACCACCACGACGACGCAGGCGAAGCCGGCGAACCACCACGGGATCGCCGCCTTGGTGATCGCCACAGGGGATGTTGCTTGTCGGTCTGCTGCCGATGGGGAGGAAATGCTCAATAGCCGAATTGCGTAGGGGCGGCACTATGCCACAGATTCGATGTTTTTTTGCTGCGCGTCGGCAGTCGGTGGTTGGCACCCGTCAGTTGACCTCGGTCCATGCGGCTTCCCAGTCCTCCTGCAGGGCGAAGGCGGCCCCCCGGAGGCGGGGGAGGTAGTCCGGTGCGGCTTCGAGCTGCTCGAGTTTCTCGATCGTGGCCAGCGCGTCGTCGGCGAGGCCATGGCGGAGTTCTGACTGGGCGAGCCGGAGGCCGGCGGCGACGTCGGTCGGGTTCAGGTAGAACGCGCGCCGGAGGTCTTCGATCGGGCGGCTGGCCTCGGCTGAAAAGCTCGGGATCGGAGGGAGGTAGCGATTTGCCCACTCGTAGGCCACCTGGAACTGCCCCGCTTCCGCCGCCGCTTCCGCCCGGATCTTCCAACCGGCTTCCTGCCATTCGGTGCGATGTTCCAGCTCTGCCAAGAGCGCTTCGCGGTCGCCGCGTTCATACCAAAGCTGGAGGACGCGCGCGAGTGTTGGGGGCGCGAGGGTGCGGAGGCCGGGATCGCGTTCGAGCAGTGGGGCCAGGTGGGTTTCGAAAGCGCTCGCGTCGTTGCTGGATGCCACCAGTTCGGTGATCAGCCTCGGGTCGTCTTGGGCGAGCGCGGCCACGGCACCCTGCAGCTCGGGGTAGTCTCGGGCGGCGTTCCGAGCCTGGGAAAAGTAGTGGTCGGTCCACCGCGGAGCCTGCGCTATCGCCACCCGCCAGGCGGGCACGGCGAGAACCGGGTTCACATCAAGCCAAATCGAGGCCTCGGCGCCGGCGACCCGTCCGGACTCGGGAGAGAGGAAGCGTGCGCGCCGGAAGTCATCGCGGGCGCCATCGAGGTTCGAACCGAGGCGCGCCCGCCCTTCTCCCCGCAAGAAGTAGCCCTCCCAGTCGATGGGGCGGAAAGCGAGCG
>CAZKYJ010000828.1:1603-2866 GCA_964556355.1 uncultured Verrucomicrobiales bacterium
GTCGCCACCTTTGCCTTCGGTGGACGCGGGATGTGGTGGACTGTCTCCCAGGCCTCGGCAATGACGCGGCGGGCGTGGGTGCTGCCCGGCAAGGCCACCGGCAGGTACGCGGCGCAGGCGAGGTAACCGGCCAGGCCGGCCGCGGCCAGCCCGCCGAGCCGCCACCATCGTCCGGTCGAACGTGCCGCGACCGCGCTTTCGTCGCGGGGGGATGCGCCGCCTGGCAGGGCGATCGCTACGAGGAGCGCCGCGAACAGAAAAATGGCAGCGGTGTGGCCGGGTACGTCGATGACGCTGTGGGCGAGTGCTGCTCCAGCCGCGCAGAGGGCGCCACACCGGAGTCTCCGCTGCCGAACCCTTCCGCCGGGGCGGAGCACCGGGAAGGCGGCCACGGCGAGAATCACGACGATGGCGATCGATGGGACAAGGACGAAAAGCCCGCCCTCCGCCCCCAGCCAGAGCCAGTCGCTTTCCGGATGTAGGACGCGCGCCTCCGCGCTGTAGGCGTTCCGCACCGTTGCGAAGACCTCCTCAAAATTCCCCAAACCGACCCCGGTCAGAGGCACTGAGCGCATCAGTTCCAGCGTGTCCCGGTAGATCGGTACCCGCCCATCCGCAAGCATGCCCCCGACGCCCGCATCGGAAAACCGCTCAAAGGTTTCGCCCCCAAAAAGGACGAATCCCGCAGCTAGAGCGACGAGGATCGAGGCTCCGATGGCCATTCTCGCCGTCGAGCGGGACGAGAGCGAGACCAAGAAAATCCAAGCGGCGAACGACCCGAAGCTGAGCAGGATCCCCGCCCGGGAGTAATTGACGACTAGGGCGACCAAGATTGGGGCTAGCCCGATTCCCCACGATACCCACGAAGGCCTGCGGGCTCGGAAGTCGTCGTTCGCCACGGCGAGCACGAGGACCCCGCCGATGGCGAGGAGGGTGCTGAAGTGGTTCCGGTTCTTGAAGGGCGAGAACCCGTGGGTCGTTTCCCAGCTTGCCGGAGCCATCCCAAACCAGAGGCCGGCGAGAGATACGGTGGCGGATACGACCACCGCTAACGCCAGCGCGCGGGCGGCCACCGATCGCTCCGAGCGGGACCAGTCCCTCCGCAAGAGGTAGACCGTCCAGAGCAGCCCCGTCGCCAAGACGATCCATCCTTCCGCGGAACTCCACGGCTGCACCGAAGACAGGCGCCCCGTTTCAATTCCCAAATCCCCCTCCAACACCTTCCGCCACTCCGGCTCGGCCACGAGAGACCGGGGCAAAAAA
>CAZKYJ010000829.1:0-2865 GCA_964556355.1 uncultured Verrucomicrobiales bacterium
GACATGTTGCCTGCTACACTCGATTACGAAATGCTCAAGGATGGCCAGGAATTCACCGTAGGCGACTTGACTATCCGTGTGATCCATGTCCCTGGGCATACACTGGGTCAGGTAAACTTCCTGGTGACCGCCAGCGACGGCACAACCTTCCTCTTCACAGGTGACAACATCTTCTTACAGAGTTTTGGCCGGCCCGACTTGGGTGGACAGGGGGAGTCCTGGGTACCGCTGGTGTTCGAGTCGATCGACGAGCCCTCCATGACGAGGTTGCCCGCGCGCACCAGGATCCGTCCGCCCCCGTTGGGGACTCCCGTGAACCGGTCGGATCCATCGATCTGAGTACGGGTCAGCGTCACGTTGCCCATCCGGGCGAACCCGTTGGCGGACGGTTCCGCCAGCGGGTCGGCGAAGTCCCAGGCCACCGATCCCGGCGAACCGACACTGACGAGCGTGAGCTGCCCCGCCGGGGCGCCGAGGATCGCGTCGGTCGCCGTAATATCGCCCGCGACCACCGCCAGTCGCCCCCCGTCATCAGTATCGATGAAAGTCTCGTCGAAGTCGACGCCCGCCGGAACCGCGCGGGAGAAGCCGAAGGCCGCGACGGGGGCGGCGGAGAGCACGGCGTCTTCCGCACCCGGCAGCGCGTTGAAGCGGAGGCCGTCGGCGAAGCCGATCGAGTCGGCCGTCGTCGCGGTGAACGCCCCGGAGACATCGAGGCGCGCATTCGACCCAAAGAGGATGCCGTCGGGGTTGATGAGGAAGAGGTTCGCACCCGGAACCGTCGAAGCGATGCGCCCGTTGATCGACGATGCCCCACCCCCCGTGACCCGCGACAGGATATTCGCGAGCCCCGCCGAGCCGTTGAAACTCGCCGACTGGAGCCGCGCGAGATCGAACTGGGAAAAACTGTGGAAGAGGTTCGACCCGGAGCGCTGCCCGTCGATCTCGTTGATCTGGAAATTTGGCCCCACGAGAGGTCCCGCCGCACCGCCGAGCGTGCCATCGCGTACGACCTGGGCAACGGAACCCGCCACAGCTGCGAGCCAAACCAACCCGGCAAGCGCGTTTACACTGATTCGGGACGAGACTCGCATTCCTGCAGATCCTAGCATCCCAGGACGGTGCCGCACAACGAAAACTCCGCCTTCCGACTCGGGTGAACTACGGCGCGCTGAGGAGATCGGCCGCGAGCTTCTCCATCGCGGTCCGGTTCTTTCGCAGGGATGCGATAATCTCTGAGCGGGCGGTCTTGTCCGAGGGCAGACCCAACTCCACGACATCCCGGAGCCTCCGGGTCTCGGCGTCGTCCAGCTCCCGGCGGACATGGCCGACAACTTCACCGGGCTCGGCGATGGCGAAGATCGCGCGCATCTCGCGGTCGATCTGCTCTTCGCCCAGCGGGGAGCCGGGGTTCGTGGATGGGGCGTCGTTCATCGGTTCTGGGAATGGGACAGGGCCGGGAGCGGCGATTGCGAAACTTGTGGGAATAAACTTCAACCGATCCCGGAAACCTCGTCCGGAACATCGTCGGTCAGCGTCTCGGAAAGCGTCCCGGAGAACTGGAGGACGTCTTCCCACTCGAGCTGTTCTCCGGGGAACAGGCGGCTGGCCTCGTCGAGTGCCCCGAGGCGGATCTGATCCCTGGCACCGGCCACCCGACGGCTGATATTGCCGGGATCGATCCCCCAAGCAGTCGCCAGCCGCTTCTGGGGGACGCCGTAGAGGTAGTGCAAGCGCATGAGGACGACCGACTCGTCATCGGCGCGGGCGAGACCGGCGATGACGCACCGGCGGATGCGCTCGGCCACCTCGGCGTCGTCGGTCACGCTCAGCGAACCGCCGGTCGCGAACTCCGCCGTCTCCAAGATCTCATCGGTCACGTTCCGACTCGACCTGCGAAGCGCCGAGCGAATCCGGTTGCGGGCGCAGATCCACAGCCAGGCTTCCAATGGCGCCGCTCCCCCGTACTTCGTCAGGCGGGGCGGATCGCCGGCCGCGCACTCGCTGAGGAACTCCGCGATCGCTCCACGGGCTGCCTCGCCGGCGTCCGGAAAGGCGGCGTAGGCCTTCGCTTCGAGGCTCGACTGGAACCGCTCATAGTATTCGTCGATGGCAGACGGAGCACCCGCGACGACGTGGCGGGCGAACGCGAGGTCCTCGGGAAAATCGGGGGCGGCTGGGGTCTGCGGGTTCAAGTAGAGAACCCTGACATAATGCCGAAACGGGGCAAGTGGGAACCCGCGGCACGATCGGCGGGCTTCCCGGCGGTCCCGCGACGCAAAAAGCCCCGCCGCGGACAAGGCCGGGGCGGGGCTCGGGACTGTCTCAGGCCGCCGTTCAGGCGTCGGCGGTTTCCGCCTTCGGCTGGTCGCCATCGCTCTCTGCGTTGGCGGCCTCCTCTTTCTCTTTGAGGACGGCCTTGCGGCTCATCTTGACGCGGCCGCGGTCATCGATGCCGATGCATTTGGCTTCGATGATATCGCCGACTTTGACGATGTCCTCGACGGCCTTGACCCGGTAGTCGGCCAACTCGGAGATGTGGATCATCCCGTCCTTGCCCGGAAGAACCGCCATGAACGCGCCGAAGTTGGTCGTGCTGACCACCTTGCCGGTGTAAGTCTTGCCCACTTCGATCTCGGCGCTGACGCCGGCCACGAGCTGCTTGGCGCGCTCGAGGCTCTCTTTCTTGGTCGAGTAGATGTGGACGGTCCCGTCATCCTGGATGTTGATATCGGCACCGGTCTCGGCCTGGATTGCCTTGATGTTCTTGCCGCCGGGGCCGATGAGTTCGCCGATCTTTTCGGGATTGATCTTGACGAGTTCGATGCGCGGGGCGTAGTCGCTGATCGGAGCCGGCGTCTGGAT
>CAZKYJ010000830.1:0-2859 GCA_964556355.1 uncultured Verrucomicrobiales bacterium
CTAACATGACTTTTTAGACAGCTTCTTAGCAGCCGAATGCTCGCGCGCTCGAGCCGCCCCTAGTCCGATCTGGCTCATCCGCAAGCTCGCTCCCCACGTCGTCGGCATCCCATCGCTACCGCCTGATCTTGCCATAGACCGTCTTGGCCACGATCTCCCTCCGGTGTTTCTCGCGTCCCACTCCGCGTGCCGGGTCGCCTGACCGGCGCTCTTGAACACTAGGCCGCGCCGGGTGCCCTGAATAGCCCTCTTCGGAGAACCATCGCGCCCTGCCGAGGCTCTCGGCTCGCTCCTGGCGTCGACCAAGGTGCCGGGTGTCGCGGACAACTTCGATGCAGGATCTGGGGCGTTCCGTTTGCCACGACGTGCGGTGCCGGGATCGATATCGGTGCCTACGAATTCACTGGGTCCGACGTCTGGAGTGCCAACACGACGCCGGTCGGTGCCGCCGGGCGGTTCGAGGGGGACGCGGAAGGGGACGGCGTTCGCAATGGGAGCGAGTATAAGGGAAATCTCGACCTGCAACGTGCCGACGGAGTCGGGCTCTTCAACCTCGTCGCTGCCGCTCCCGCTGGGGGCGCAGCGGGTGAGGCGCGGCACGTAGAAACACGAGATCCCTTGAAGGGAACGTGAAAAAGTGGCATGGATTCCCTGGGGGAGGACGGCGCTGGCCAATCAGCGACCGCTCCGGTGTCGATGTTTGAACTGTGGTGAGATTCTTGTTCGATTCCTGAGGGATCTCAGCGGAGCAGTCGTCGGGCCTCCGTCACTTCGCCGACCTGACCCCTGATGGAATGCAGGAAATCGACCGCAAGTCCCCGCTGGCTCTCCGGACGGCGTTCCGGTTCCCGCTGCAATGTGCGATTGCGCGCCAAGAAGTCCTCAAAGGAGCCCTATGGCTTCTCGTTCCCGTTGGCGGGTGGATTCTGAACATGGGTCATCGGATCGAGATGACTCACAGGATGCAGCATGGCCTCGCGGCCTGGCCGGCATGGGTGAGCTACCCGAGACTTCTAAGGGATGGCAGCCTCACATTGTTGGGAATGATTCAGTATCACTCTCCCGCAGCCGTCCTCGGCCTGTTGGCATTTGGCTTCGGGTTTCTTGTGACGAGCGCCTGGTTCTGGCAGGTGGCCGGGTTTTCGTTTGCCTTCCAGTTCTCGCAATCGTTCGGGCTCGAGGAATTCCCGAATCGCTTGCGATTGAATCGCGACAAGACACACCCCGGTTCCTCCGCGACGCTCCCATTCCGCATCTCGGGATGCGCTGGCGTGAGCCGACGACGGCTGCCGCGTCGGCCCCCCGAGATCTCCCCGCGCAGACGTGAGCCACCCTTGCATCCCAGACTATCCCGCGGCCTGATCGGGTTTTCGGGGGCGGGTTCACCGGCAGCTACACGCGGAACAATGCGCCGAGTTTCTTGCCGATGATGATGCTGGCGCCGAGGATGGTGACGGCGAGGAAGACCATCGCCCAGGTGCCCAGGGCGGCGGCAAGGTACTGGCCATCGCCCAGGGTGCGGTAGAGGCCGTAGATGGCTTTGGTGATCGGGAAATGATCCTGCTGCTGGGCGAGGATGAGGGAGTCGGACACCTCCAGCATGGCGAAGGCGAAGGCGAGCATGGCGCCGGCTACCAGGTTGGCGGCGATGAGGGGGAGGGTGATTTTGCGAAGCGCCCGGACGGGCGTCGCGCCGAGGTTGCGTGCGGCTTCCTCGAGGCTGGCACTGGTTTGCTGGAAGCCGGCAGCGGCGGCGCGGACGACGTAGGGAAGCCTCCGGACGGCGTAGGCGATGATGAGCAGGAGCACGGGGTTCTCGCCGATCATGAGGAACGCGAACGGCTGGCCCTCGCGGGTCATCGCGAGGTAGCCGAAGGCCATGACCAGGCCGGGGACGGCGAGCGGGAGCATGGCGAGAATGTCGAGGAGCTGGCGGCCGGGCAGCGTCGTGCGGACGACCACATAGGCGATGCCGACGCCGAGGACGACGTCGATGCCCGTGGCGAAGGCGGCGTATTTGAGCGAGTTCCAGATCGATTGCAGCGTGATCTCGTGGCCGAGGGCATCGCTAAAATGTTTGAAAGTCAGGGCGTCGGGGAGGACCGTTCCGTACCAGTCGGTGGACGAGGCGACGAGGACCACGCCGATGTGGGGGAGGACGGCCACCAGGCTGACCAGGGCGAGGGCAGCGCTGCAGCCCCAGGCCTGCCACCGTTTGGGTAGCGGCCGCGCGATATAGGCCATACTGGCACGTCCGGAGGTGGAGAAATTGCTCCGTCCGAACAGGAGCTTGCTGACGGCAAACAGCAGGACCGTACTGATGAGCATGACCGTGACGAGCGCGTAGGGGAAGGGGTTGCCGCCGATATCTTTGATCCCCTGGAAGATCTGCACAGGGGTGATGCGCGTGACGTCGAAGATGAGCGGGACGCCGAGCTCCGTGAAAGACCAGATGAAGACGATGGTCGCCCCGGCAAAGATGCCGGGCATGACGAGGGGGAGCGTGACGCGCCGGAAGCGCCGCCACCCGCGGCAGCCCAGGTTCTCGGCGGCCTCGTCGAGGGAGGGGTCGAGGTTGGCGAGCGCCGCCGAGACATTGAGAAAGATGATCGGGTAGAGGTGAAGGGCGTTCATCACGATCACGCCGAACAGCCGGCTCTCCCCGAGCCAATCGGTGGGCGCATCGGGATGCATGAGGCCGATGCTGGTGAGGAAGGCATTGAGCGATCCGGCCTGCCCGAGGAACTGTTTGATGCCGATGGCTCCGACGAAAGGCGGGAGGATGAGGGGAAGCAGGACGAGCGAGCTGAGCGCCTTTTTGCCGGGGAAGACGAACCGGTCGGTGACGATCGCGATAGG
>CAZKYJ010000831.1:0-2858 GCA_964556355.1 uncultured Verrucomicrobiales bacterium
CACCGCCACCAGCACCCAGGGCATCGGCTCGACCTTCACCGCTACCCTCCCAGCCTGCGTGGCCAGCGACGAGAAAGCATTTCCGCAAACCCGTACACCGCTCAAGCAAAACCCGATCGGATCGCTCGTCCTCGTCATCGACGATGACCCCGACGCCCTCGAACTCACCACCCGCTGCCTCGGCAAAGAGGGCTACCGCGTCACCTGCGCCCGCGACGCGACAGCGGGCCTTGAAGCCGCCAGGCAGGAGCGCCCCGCCGTCATTCTCCTCGATGTCATGATGCCCGGAGTGGATGGCTGGTCACTCCTCACCACGCTCAAAGACGACCCGGCGACCGCGTCCATCCCCGTCGTCATGATCACCATGATCGACGAGCAGCACTTCGGGTTCTCCCTCGGCGCTTCGGGCTACTATACCAAACCGGTGGACTGGGACAAGCTCTGCCGCGACATCGCCCGCTACCGGACGACCGACGACCAGAGCGTCCTCGTCGTCGAGGACGACGGCGACACGCGCGAGCTCCTCGTCCGCACCCTCGAAAAGGAAGGCTGGATCGTCCGCCAGGCCGAAAACGGCCGCGTCGGCATCGAGCTGGCCGCCGCCGCACCACCGGCCCTCGTCCTCCTCGACCTCATGATGCCCGAACTCGATGGGTTCGGCTTCATGCAGCGGCTCCGCTCGCTCCCCGCCACCCACCACATCCCCGTCATCGTCGTGACCGCCCGCGACCTGACCGATGAAGACCGCCACCGCCTCAACGGCGAAGTCTGCCGGATCCTCCAGAAATCCGCGTTCTCTCCCCAGCAGCTAGCCGCCGAGATCCGCTCCATCATCCAGCCCGCCCGCTGACCCCAACTCAGCGCCCCCCCGAGCACCATGACCAAAACACTCCTCTTCGGAGACATCAAAGTGAACTGCGAACCGCTCTCGCGAAGCCTCACCCGCGATGGCTGCGAAGTCGTCTGCGCCATCGACGGCGGCGGGGGTGGCCTCCGAAGCCCCCGGCCTCATCGCGAGGCGCCGGCACCGCCGTTGCCCCGTGCCCCGACCGCGGCGCGATCACCCCGAAATCATCCCCTCGAGGGGACTCCCCCGTCCCGTCCCCCAGGGGAAGCAGGAGGCGCCTGCCGCGGAGAGTGTATGCGCGAAAGACCGAGAATGAAATGTTGAAGTGAACATCAGATATTGTTTGACTGCCTCACATGGGAGGCGCCGGAGCGAACGGGCTTCGTCCGTCGCTCCGCTGACTGCTATACAGAAGAATTTGGGCGATCTCTCTAGTCTGAAAAACCAGCCGCGGAAAGTTAGCGCTCTCTCCTTGGTCGGCGTTCTGTCGCTTCACTTGATGCCAGGATGCGAAAGGCGATCGACGTCTCCCGGCCCCAGCTCGAGCTTCGGAATTGTTGAACCAAGTAACCACTTCCAGTTTTTCCTATGGGATGAAGGCCTTGCTATTCTGTTGATAGATAATATCAAAACGGCGCACCAAAGCAGTGGAAGTGGTTCGACGAGTGACTCTATCTACCGTCAGGAGGGGTCTGCCGTATCGGAGGAAGGCCTTCGCTACAGTTGGAGTGTGGAAACAACCGATGGCAGAAGTGCGGAAGTTGAGATCGATGGGAGGGAATACGACCTTGAGAACGGAGCGGTGTTTTTTGTCACGGTAACCGAAAATGAGACCTCCGTTAGCCAAATAGATGCCGATTTGTCTGAGCTCAGCGGAGTCGGAGATTGTCGCGAGTTTATCAAGGCTAACGGAGCGGCTTGGGGCCTCATGGACAAAGAATCCGCAGGAGGTTAGGCGGTGGCCGGCAAAACAAGCCGTCGAAGATCGACGCCCTGCCCGCCACGGCCCAACCCCGCCATGAACATACCGCCACTGAGCGGAAATCGGAGCTCGCGACCGCCAAGGCGTGGCAGGCGGTCGAGTTTCGGCAGATTGATGATCCTCCGCAACGCGATCGTCACCTGCCTGACCGCATTCTTGATAGCGCGCACCGGATGTTTCCCCGCTGAGACGCGGTATCGCCTTGACGAGGAACCGAGTCGGATCATGCTGGCACTACACTCCTACAAATCGGAGCATGGAAAGTTTCCAAAGGGCGGCTCCACCAGCATTTTTCGAGCGCTTACGGCGGCCGCTGGCCTTCCAAGAAGCGGGAGCGACCCGGTGGCGGTCGTCATGGACAGGCGCGTCGCGTTCGATCTCCCAGGAGATCGCGCCCCGGTGCCACCCGAGACGCCTTGCGATCTCGGCGACCTCGACGTAGGCTCCCCCCATTGCGGCGTTCGCGTGGCGCGGCACTTTGCTTGCCTGGATCTCACCCATATCACTAACATGTCGCACTTCGGTTCGGAATCCCAGCATGAGTACAACGAGGGGCGCCGCACCCGGACGAAGGCGCGTACCGGCTCCTGCCAGCGCTCGGCTGCCACCTAGACCACGCCCAGAGCCTGGCCACCCGTTCAGGGTAGCTGAGCTGGGCGATACAAAGAGACAGGAAATGTCATGAAGGAACTGCCGATCATTCCCCTTCCGTTTTTCTTGGTTTTTGTTGCCTTCCTCGCGGCTTCTGCATGCAGGAAGCAAAACGAACTTCCTCCCGACCAACCGTCCAGCGCGACCCCGCAGACGGGGGAGTTTCCTGGAACTGCCAAGTACCCGCGACTCTACCAGAAGTACCTCGACTCGGGAAGCGCGGTGGAGAGCGCGATGCCGTTCGATTGGCCTGCCAACAGCAAAGTTTTGCAGCTTTTCGAGGAGAGCTTCCGCAATCAGATGCAGATCTCAAAGCCGGATGAAGAGTGGTCTTTTACCATTCAGCGAAATGATAGCGATTCACTTTCCATTCAGTTT
>CAZKYJ010000832.1:0-2855 GCA_964556355.1 uncultured Verrucomicrobiales bacterium
GAAGGGAAAGCCGCGGCACTAACATGACTTTTTAGACAGCTTCTGAGGCTACTTCGGTCTCCCCGGTTCGGGCGCGCCCTCCGGGCGCACCATGGCGACCGTCGGGCGCCGGTTCGCCTCGATCTCCGCCACGTGGGCATCGTAGGCGGCTTGGAGATTCGCGACGACCTCGGGATTGACGGCGGCGAGATTCGTCCTCTCGCCGATGTCGGCCACCGTGTCGTAAAGCTGGACGGGGTGTTCGGAAGCCCCGCCCACCGCGGGGTCGCGCCTTTTATTTCCTTTGCCTTCCTGCCAGGGATAGAACTTCCATTTGCCCGATCGCACGGTGCCCGGCCCGTGCATCAGGACGTAGGTGTCGTGGGGGCTCTTCGCCCCCTCCTGGCCAGCGATGAGCGGCCAGATGTCGAGGCCGTCGATCTTGCGGTCGGGGAGTTTCGCGCCGGCCAGCCCGGCGAAAGTCGGCAGCAGATCGATGGTCGCGGCCACTTCGTGGCAGACAGTTCCTGCGGGGATCGTCCCCGGCCACCACATCACCGTAGGCTCGCGGATGCCCCCGTCGTAGACGCTGCCCTTTTTTGCCCGCAGCGGCAGCGACGATCCGACGGCCGCACCGTTGTCCGAGGTGAAAACCACGAGCGTGTCCTCGGATTGCCCGGAGTCCCGCAAGGCTTTGAGCACCTCGCCGACCGACCAGTCGACCTCTTCGATCGCATTGTGAATGAGCGGTTTGTCCGGGTTGTCGAACGCTTCCGAGACGGCCAGCGGCAGGTGTACCATGGTGTGGGGCAGGTAGAGGAAGAACGGTGTCTCCTTCTCCGCATGCGCCGTGATGAAGGCGACGGCCTCCTCGGTATAGCGTTTTGTTAGGGTCGCCTGGTCGGCCGGGTATTCCACCACTTCCTCGCCGCGCATGAGGGGCACCCAGTTCTTCATTTTGTGCCCATCGGCGAGATCCCCCGGCGTCAGCCCCTCGCGGATGACGATGTCCTCGGCCAGCGTGTTGGCCGGGTCGCGCCACATGTCGTTGCTGTAGGGAATGCCAAAATAGGAATCGAATCCCTGGTAGGTCGGCAGGCACGGCGGCAGGTGTCCGAGGTGCCACTTCCCGACACAGGCCGTGGCATAGCCCTCGGCTTTGAGAAGCTCCGGGATCGTCACCTCGTCCGGGTGGAGACCCCGGTCGCTCTGCGGAAACAGCACGGGCGCCATGGAGAGCCGCTGGTAGTGACAACCGGTGAGCAGCGCGGTCCGCGACCCCGAACACACCGCGCAACCTACGTAGAAGTCGTGGAATACGCGCCCCTCGGCCGCCATCTGATCGAGGTTTGGCGTGGCCGGTCCGGTCGCGCCGTTGAAGCCCACATCGCCGTAGCCCATATCATCGACGAAAATGACCACGATATTCGGCGCGGCGGAGGTCGACCGGGCCGCGAACGCGAGACCGGCGACGAGGATTGCGAGGAGGGCGTTGCGCAGTCGGGGGAGTGCCATGGCATCTGAACGTCGCGCGACCGGGGAAGATTTCACGCCACCTCAGTCGTCCAATACCACCCAACGATGCGTGGTGACCGGCTTCCGGAACCATCCGTTCTCATCGACATGGGGGTCGAGCGTGGCGACCTCCCCGATGTCGGGGGCGGCTTGGATCCAGTGGCCGTCGCCCACGTAGGCGAGGATATGCATCCCGCTCGTCGTGACCGCTAGATCGCCCGGCCGGAGTCCGTCAAAGGCCATCGACTGGAGTTCGCCGGTCACCGGCAGCGGCCTCGTCGCCCCGCGATGTCCGGCCGCGAGCATCCGGGCACTGGCATCGAACCACCATCCCTCGATGGCCAGCCGGAGCGCCCGACCGTTGGCATGCCGGACTCCGTAGCTCCGGAGCGCCGTGCGCAGCGCCTTCCGGGGGAGCCCGGAACAGTCGATTCCCCCGGTGGTCTCGCCTCCCCACTGGTAGGGCGTTCCCTCCAGGGCCCGGAGGTGGTAGACGTAGCGCGAACGTAGCTCGTCACGGTCGATCTCCTTCCCGGGTATCAGGAGGAGCACGCCACCGCACCCGGATAGCGCGAGCCACGCGAACCTTGCCAGCTTCCATCTCCAGATGAGGACGAGGGTTCCGACCCACGCCCCGGCGACGGCCACGAGGAATCCGACCCGCACCACGGTGTTCACGACCGGTTCCCGCGCGAGGACGACGGCCAGCGCCGCTGAACCGACCAGCAGAAGCAGGGGGACAAGGCGGCGCGCGAGTCTCCGGGGTGGTCTCACCGCCCGCTCGCTGGTTGGGGAACGGGCGCGTTGGTGGCCGTCCTCCAGCCGAGGAGCTCGGCGTGGAGCGCCTCGGCGATTGCGGTCTCGGCCGCTGAAAGGTCGGTGGCCTCGCCGATGTCGTCGCGGAGATTGTAGAGCTCGATGCCGCCGTCCTCGAAATACTCGTGCAGCTTCCAGTCGCCCCGGCGGATGATACTGCACGGGCGGGAGCGGAAGAGCGGGTCCCGCTGCTGGTCGGTGACGCCGCTGTAGCTCTGGAGATAGGCGGGAAAGTGCCAGTAGATCGCCCGCTCCTCGATGGGCGCACCCCTGAAGAGCGGGACGAGGCTCACCCCGTCCCCAAGCTGGTCCTCGGGCTGCGCCGCACCGGCCATCTCGATGATGGTGGGGAAAAGATCTACGCCGGTGATGGGCTCGGCACTGCGGCTCCCCGGTGGGACGACCCCGGGCCAGTTCGCGAAGAACGGCACGCGGATGCCGCCATCGTAGTAGGTGCCCTTGTATCCCTTGAGGGGGCGCATCGAGGTGGCCGGTCCGTAGCCCCCGTTGTCGGAAGTAAAAAGGATGGCGGTGGTTTCACGGAG
>CAZKYJ010000833.1:0-2855 GCA_964556355.1 uncultured Verrucomicrobiales bacterium
GTCACCGCCCCGGAGAATGTCTGGCGAGTAGAGCATCCGGCGGTCCGAATAGCCGATCACATCGTAGGCGACGAAGCTTCCGTTCCCTCCCGTCACCGTCATGGGAAACCCGGCCGATCCAAGCCGGGGTGGGATCTCTTCACCCTGCACCGACGGCACTTTGATATGTTCGACCGGTCGGTCGAGCTTCAGAATGGCGATGTCCCAGTCCGGGTTTCCGAATGCCTTGACGACGCTTCGGGTTGTGCCATCCGGGAAACTCACCGTGATCGCATGCGCATCCGGATCCTGCAGGAATCCATTTGAGACGTGCTTCGCGGTCAACACCCAGGTTTCGGCGATCAAGCAGCCCGACCCCAGCCAGATGCTTCCATCTCGCTTGCCTTCGATCTGCAGGTTCGCGAGAAAGGGATACCCGCGCCCGCGTTCCCGACCTTCCTCCTCTCCGGTCTGCTGTTCGGCGATCCCACCCCAATACACCAGTTTTGACTCGGGGGACGCAGCCGCCGACATCGTAAAGGCCATGAGGAGTGCAATGGGTCTCATCGATTGCCGGATGTCCGAGCGCGGGCACCTTCTGCCGGTGGCGCCGCGTCGCGACAGGAGTCCGGGTTGGAGGATGAGGGTCATCTCGAGTCACCGGGGGCGTCGCGTGGTTCTCCCGCGTCCCGGTCTCCCCCGTGTTGGTTGGCGGCCGGGTTGCGTATCAGCAGATCTTTCTCGAACGAGTCGATCTCCCCCGAGATCCTCCACGACCGGAGCATGGCGGTCTTCGGTCGACCCAGCAATTCGAAGAGCGGGGGATCGATGAAGTGCACCTTGTGGCCCGGTATCTCCCGTGGACGAGCCGGGACCTCGATCGCGTCACGAGGGATGCCGACGCAGTCCTCCCTGTCGAAAAGAACGTTGGTGAGCACGGAGAGAGAAACCGTAGTCCGCCCCTTCTCCGTCCGGGTAATGCGCATCGGGTAGTAGAGGTGATCCGTCGCGAAGCGGATCTTCAGCGGGGTCTTCTTCGCCCGCTCCTTCTTCACGTCGACCACGTCGAAGAGGAACCACCGGTATCCGTCCCCAGCATACTCATCGATGACGGCGAGGAGCGGCTTCGGAACCTCCAGCGGTTCGTCGCCTTCCGCAAACTGCCGGGCCACCCACTCGGAGAATCGTGCCGCATCGAGCAACTCGACGGTCCGGAGATCATGGGCCCCGAGGATCTTCCGCTCGGCAACCCTCGCGGCAGGAAGGTCAGCCGGACCTCCAAAGGGGTCGGCTCCGTTTGCTCCTGTTGCGGAGGGGAGCGGCAAGAGAAACGCGCACCGCTTGAAAACCCCTTCATCGGATGTCTCCACCGCCGGCTTGTCAGGCAGGGGCATGACCTCGAGAACCTTGCTGTCCTCGGACGCTGCCAGGGTCGTCTGGAGGTAGAGGATCTGCTCCTTTCCGTTCCAGGCGATGATCGCGTCCTGCCTCGGCTCGCTGATCCTGACACCCTTCCTGAACGGAATGCTCCCCATGTCGGCGATGCAGAGCATGGGCAGCGAAATCCCGAGGAAGAGAGCGGTGCCGACGAGATGCATCTTCGGGGAACGGGAGTATTCGTCACATCGCATCACGATATGCGGCGGGGTCGAAACAACGGGGGTCACCTCGCAGTAGATCTTCCCGCCCCGCTCCTGTCAAGGTTTCGGGCAGTCCGGTGTCCAAGTCGACGTGATCGGAAAAGGGCGGACGCCGGATCTCAGGTTTCACCGGAACGGGGAGGGGGCGGCCGTCGAGGCGGTGGTTCGAAGGGAGAGGAAATTCTCCGCGGAAACCCGTGCCAGAAATGCGAAAAAACCACGAATTTGAGAGCAAATTTTGAGAGCAATAATTTTCAGAAAAAAGAGATTGCTGGAACCCTACAATAATACAAAATTATCCGCGCGAATCCGAACGAGATTCGGTTCGGCTTTTGCGAAAAGACAAATTTTCTGAGCGCAATGAAACTGATTGCTCTTACGATTTTTCTCGGATCTCTCTTGTTGTTCCAGGTCCAACCCCTCATCGGAAAATACATCCTGCCCTGGTTCGGCGGGGTTTCGACGGTCTGGACGACGTGCATGCTGTTCTTCCAGGCGGTGTTGCTGGGCGGGTATACCTACGCCCACTTCCTGGCCAATCGTTTCCCGGTCCGGAGGCAGGTGGTCATCCATACCGTCGCCATCGCTCTCACGTTCCTCTGGCTGCCGATGACGCCGCCCGAGTGGCTCAAGCCCGCGGACGCATCGTGGCCGGTTCTCCGGGTGCTCGCGGTTCTCTTCGCAAGCGTGGGGGGGCCGCTCCTGCTCGTCTCCTCGACGGCGCCCCTGCTGCAGTCCTGGTTCAGTTCCTCCTTCCCCGGCCGATCCCCGTTCCGCCTCTATGCCCTCTCCAACGTGGGATCCTTCGTCGGGCTGTTCGCCTACCCGTTCCTGATCGAGCGTTACCTGAGCCTCCAGGACCAGACCTGGGCCTGGTCGGCCGCCTATGTCCTCTACGCGGCGATCTGCGTGGCGACTGCCTGGTCGGTGCGCAAGCGCCTGGGGGCGGCGGAGGCGGCCTCGGTCGATGCGGCCGCTCGAGACGCTTCCGCTCCGGACGACCTCCCGGAGGAATCGGTGAAGCGTTCCTCCATCCTGCTCTGGCTGGGGCTGAGCGCGTGCGGCTCCGTGATGCTGCTCTCGGTGACGAACCAGCTCTGCCAGAGCGCGACCTCGGTTCCGTTTCTCTGGGTTCTGCCCCTGGGGATCTACCTGATCACCTTCATTCTCTGTTTCGAGCGGGACGGGTGGTACCAGCGGAACCTGTTCGCCCTGCTCTGGGTCGGGGTCCTGGGC
>CAZKYJ010000834.1:0-2852 GCA_964556355.1 uncultured Verrucomicrobiales bacterium
GTCGTAGGGCGTCGCCACCCGGAAGTCGCCCCAGCGGGCGGATTCCCCGATGACGGCCCGGGTGATCGGGGCCGCGCTCGCCTGGAAACGCGCCTGGCTTTGTGGCTCCGTAAGGGCACCGCCGTTGAAGAAGTGGCGATGGGCGCGATCCCCGAAGCGCTGGCGGTAGCGCGGGTTGTTGTCCAGCTGCTGGTGCAGCCACTTCGGATTGAAGTAGGTGAGCCGGTCGCCGGTGTTGTTGTCCCCCGTGACATTCGCCCCCGGGCTGTTGAGGCTGTCCTCGTTGTCGTGGACGAAGAACCGGAACCCGGAGCTTCCGTTGCGCGGGCGCAGCGCGAAAAAGTTTTTCGGCACGTTGGCGCCCAGGTTGACCGGCCCGTCGGTCTGGCCGGTGTAGAAAATGACCAACATGTAGTCGATCAGGTTATCGATATCGACGAGGTTGTCGCCGGCCGGATCGGGGCGCCCACCGGCATCGAGACCCTGCACGGCGAAGTAGGCCGCATCGCTGGCGAAGCCGGCGACGGCCGCGTCATAGAGCCGGCTCCAGGCGTCCTCGTCGCCGTCGAGCGCCTCGACGCGGTGGGGTTTGGTTCGCGTTTTGATCACGTCATAGCCGTCCTTTGTCCCCCCGAAATACGAGGCGGCGTAGTCCGCGTCGACCCGTTCCTGCGACTGGAAGAGCCCGAAGTACTGGCCGTTGATATAGAGGTGGTAGTGGCGGCTGCGGGAGTAGGGCTGCCCCATGTCGCGCTGGGTTTCGCGGGCGAAGACGTCGCGGTTGAACGTGGCGTCGGCGCTGTGGGAAAAGTGCCACGAGCGCCCTTGCGTCGCGCGCAGATCGAGGGCGTCGAAGGTGCTGGTGCCCTCGTCACCGAAGAGCGGGTAGTCGAGCTTGCCGGTGCCATACACGGAGCGGAAGTAGAGGTGGAACGAGTGTTTGGGATTGCTCCCCTGCCGGCTGAAGCCCCCGCGCAGGCGTACCCCCGCGTCGATCTGAAAACCGGGCGTCGCGTCGGGGTTGATGAGTTCCACCGAGATCGGCCGCTCCCAGCCGCGCCCCCGGTTCTCGGCGTTCACCCAGAAGCCGTCGTCCGGGTCGGTGAAGTTCGCGATGTCGGTGACGAACGAAAGGGTCGGTATGTCGGTCATCGCCTGCTCGAATTCGGGGGCGCCGATGGTGCTCGTGATGGCGGGATCCATCCCGTAGTTGAAAACCTGGCCGTTGACGCTGCCGCTGGGCCAGCCGGTGGCGTGGGCGTGCGACGCATCCTGCGTCCGGATATCCGCGAGAAACAGGTAGGTTTGGGTATCGACGTTCGCCGGTACTTGCCCGGCGGCGAACGCGGTCGCCCGCAGCACCGTGGTGCCGCTGATGGCGACCTGGACGGGAGACGGGGACCGGTTGCCGTGGGTCGGTGACGGTGGGGTGCCGTCGGTGGTGTAGGCGATCGTGGCCCCTGGCGTCGAGGTGGTGATCTCGACGCCGAACGGTGCGGCAAAGAATCCGCGCGTGACGGAAAACTTGGTGTCCTTGACGAAGCCCGAGTAGCCGACCAGCGCGTTGGGCGCCCCGGGTGTCGGCTCCAAGAGATAGCCGATTTCTGCGTAGTCGCCATAGGTCCCGTAGGCGGTATCCTCGCGTTGTGCGGGGTAGTTGACGAACTCCGAGGCGGCGCTCCCGTCGTGGCGGGTCAGGGCGAGATACCCTCCCGCCGATGCGGTGAGCCGGAAACTCGCATGGCCGGAGAGGGCTTTGCCGGAGGCGAAGATCACCCGGAACTCGAAGGGTGCCAAGGTGGTCCCGTCAGGGATCGGCCACCGCTCCGGGCGCGTCGGATCGTCGGTGAGGTGCCAGCCGGTCAGCTCGATGGGCGAGGATGTCGGATTAAAAAGTTCGATCCAATCCGACGGCTCCCCGTCTTCGTCGAGCAGCGTGTCGTCGTTGTCCGCGAGAAACTCGCTGATGATGGCTCCGGACGGTGTTGGTACGGTGACGACGCCGTTCAGATCGACGCTGTGGTCACCGGCAAAGGCGGTGAATGACACGGGGTGCTGGCCGCGGTCGGACGGGGCCGGAACGCCCTCGAACCCGCCGGATGGCAGCGCGCCGGACCAGCTCGGGATCTGGTTCGGCTGGACCCCGTTCGGGACGTAGCGGTAGGTTTGGCCGACCGGTGCGAAGGGCGGCGGTTCGCTGAGGAACGCCGCGACGGCCAGCGGGCGCAGCTCGTAGTCGTCGAAGTGGTTCTCGAAGCTGCCACTCCCACTCAGCAATCCGCGGAATCCGAAGTAGGTGCCCTCTAGCGCGCCCGGGTCGAACCCTTCGATGCTACCGCTCTGCCCGTCGCGCCGCACGGTCAGGCGCAAGAGCACGCCGCCCGCCGAAAACTCGCCGGTCAACTCGAGATCGAACGGTTCGAGATCGGAGAGATCGATCCCGATCGATTCCTCCGCTGCGAGGACCGAGTTCCCTCCGGAAACGCGGATGATTCGAAACGTGCTTTCGCCCGGCTTGACATCGGCGAGGTAGTAGGAACCGAAGGTGTTGGTGCTGCCGCAGGCCCCGAACCCGATCGAGTGCCCGCTGCCGACGAGCGCGAGCGGATCGATGGAGGCCTTGAGGTAGAAGTTTTTTCCGGCGAGCGAGCGCGCCTGCATGGTGGCGGTCACCGTGCGGTTCGATGCCGTGACCCAGCTCTGATACTTTTCGGTGCGCCAGTTGTGGCTCCAGTTGTAGCCGTTGCCCGTCGGGGCGTAGAAGTCGCCGAACTCGGTCGAGAAATCCGTCGCGTAGGGAACGTCCACCGGGTTCGCCCCGGCGACCGGGAGCAGGACGGCGCCAAGAATGG
>CAZKYJ010000835.1:0-2845 GCA_964556355.1 uncultured Verrucomicrobiales bacterium
CGCGCCCCTCCGCCTCGGTGCCGCCGGTTCGGAAGGGTTTGAGCAGGTGCGGCAGGTCGATGGGACCGGCCTCCGCCAGGAGCGCGATAACGCGGCTTCGCTGGGCCGCACCGAGCGGGGCACGACCGATGAGCCCACCATCGCCTGACTCGATGATGAGGTCGAAGAGCTCGGGCGCCAGCGGGGACGGCAGTTCGGCGGTTGCCGCCAGCGCGCGGAGGCGGAGCGCCGGATCGCGGTCGCCGTCTTCGGCAACGCCGAGCAGCGCCCCATCGTAGGCAGCGCCCGACGCGATGGCCGCGGCGGCGAGGGGCTCGGAGAGGAGGGCTCCGGTCACCGCCTCCCGCCAAAACTCGGGGAGGACGTCTCGCGGGACGGAGGTTTCGAGGAGCGCCCGCTTGGTCGACACCGGTGTGCCAGCATCGCGGAGCGCCGAGGCCATCACCTGGAGGACACCATCATCGACCGAAAACCGGGCGAGCTGGCGCCGAAGGTCTTCGGTGATCTCGCCCGCGGCGATCTTTTCGCCCAAGAACCCCGCCAGCTCACCGCCCCTCTCGGGGTGTTGTTCGTAGATCCAGAGCGCGGCCGCCACCACCGATGGATGGCCGCTGCGCAGCGCCTGCTGGAGATCGGCCTCGGTCAGTCCGCCGCCGGCCATCTGGTCGAGGGCGATCAGTGCCGCCACCATGGTGCCCGCGCCGGCGGCGCCAAGCCCGTGCCGGGTGGCCGGCGGATCGGCGATCTCGATAAGGGCGTGAATGATGGCGTGCTGGAGCGGGCGGTCTCCCGCTTGCCCGGCGGCCGCGAGCAGCGGGGCCACGGTGGAAGGTTCCCTCAGGTGGGCGAGCGCGGTCGCCGCCGAGCGCCGGACGGGCAGCGACCCGCTGGCCAGCTGAGCAACGACGTCGGGCATCGCCGCTCGATCCCGGTCGGCCGCCACCTTGTGCAGGGCCGCCTGCGCGACGACGGGGTCGCTCAGCGGGAGGTGTAGCTCGCCACGCCAGACGGCCGCGAGCTGGAAATCGCGCACGGTGGGTGCCGCCTCGGGTTCCGGCACGGCTTTGCGGATGCGGTAGATCGCGCCGGGGACGTCCGGTTTGGCAATCTGGGAGGTCGGACAACAGAGTTTGTACCACGCGCCGGTGTCGATGACGAGCAGGCTGCCGTCGACGTCCTGCAGGACGTCGGTCGGGTGAAAGTCCGGGCTCTCCGCCGTGAGGAAATCGGAGTCCTCCGTGCGGTAGCTCGAGCCCTCGGCCACGAGCACGTGGCGGGTGACCTTGCGCAGGTTGAAGAGGCAGGCGAAAAGGTTGCCATCGAACCCGGCCCCGAAAACCGTCGAGCGATACCGCGCGAGCCCGCACGGGGCGGCGGGACCGAGGTGGGTCATCGCCCCGAGCAGGCCGCCGGTGAGCGGGAGGCCGTCGGTGACCCCGTGCTCCTTCGGGTAGACACCGCCATAGAGGCCGTGCACCAGGGCGTCGCGCCGGCCGGCCCGCGGGTGGTTGAAGAAGGTGGTGGTGAAAATGAGGTCGCCGGTCTCCGTCCACGCGATCTCCACCGGGTTGTCCATGCCACCGGCCAGGAAGTCGTCGAATCCGCTTCCGTCCGGGCGCATCCGGAAGATGTGCGCCGCCGAATCGGAGACCGGACGCCTCCCTTCGACCGGATGTTCTTGGTGGGCGAAAGCGCCTTTGCACCAGTAGAGAAACCCGTCCGGCCCCGCGTAGGGACCGTGCAAATCGTTCGCGCAACCGGTCAATGTTTTGCCATCAAACCAGACGGTGCGCTCGTCGGCACGACCATCGTCATCGGTATCGACGAGTTTCCAGATCGCCGGCGGTGCCGCGCAATAGACCGCCCCTTCGTGCCAGAGGATGCCCTCGGGGAACATCATGCGGTCCGCAAAAACGACGGACCGGTCGAAAGTTCCATCACCGTCGCTGTCCTCAAGCCGGAGGATGCGGTGCGGCTTCTCCGCCAGCTGGTCCTCGACCTTGGCATTCGAACCCGACGACTCGGCCACGTAAAGCCGGCCCCCGGGATCAAAGTCGGCGCAGATCGGCCGCTCGACCATCGGAGGCCCGGCGACGCGTTCGACGACAAATCCATCGGGCACGGTGAGCACGTGATCGCCGAACGAGAACTCGACCGCCGGGGCGCCTCCCGACGAGAGGACGAGGCACGCGCATAAAACGGGGGGGTATCGGATCATCACGACGAGCCTACGGACTCACGCTGTCAGCGTCAACGGGGTAGCGGGCGGGCGGCATCGGTGTCCGTCGACAAGCGTGTGCGCCCGAGAGCGATTTCGCTCTCGCCCTCGCGTAGAAGACGTATCCCTTTTGTCCCACGATGTCCCAGCCCTCGTCCTCCACCCTCCAGCCTCCCGGCGCCGGGCTCCCGCGCACGGAATACCTCATCGTGCGCTACGTGGGGTTTCCCCTCGCCTGCCGGGCGCGGAGCTGGGAGGCGTCCGACCGGCAATTCCAGGACGAGGGCGCCCAGGTGCTCGCGCTCTGGGACGCCATCCCGGAGGATCAGCTGACCACTCCGCTGCTGGTGAAACGGATCACGGGAATGGAGGATTCGTCGCGGAACTGGTCGGTCGCCATGGCGGTCGAACACCTCAATATCGTCGGTTACGGAATCCGGCAGCTCATCGATGGCCTCCGCGACGGGCAGGCCCCCGAACGGGCGACCCGCATCGAAGATGTGAAACCGACCGGCACGGTTCCACCCGGCACGGTGCGGCGCGGCTTCGAACGCCTTTTGGCGCAGCCGCCGCAGCCCCGCATCCCACGGGGGACCGGCCGCCGCGCACCCCACCCGTGGTTCGGGC
>CAZKYJ010000836.1:0-2844 GCA_964556355.1 uncultured Verrucomicrobiales bacterium
GTGTTCCCCGCCTCGTCGAGCCGCAGGGCACGCGAGATCGGCGCCGGGAAGGAGGTGACCGGGAAGACGAAATCGACACCCTCCCCCGCCGATGCCAGCAAAGCCTGCCCGCGCCGCAGATCCTCCGCCTCCACGAATGGTGCCGCCGCGTAGAGGCAGCAAACGAAGCCGGGTTCGCCCCCCAGTGCCCCGAGGGCATGCCGGATCACCGGGACGGTCGGCGTATGGTCGTCCGCCAGCTCGGCCGGACGGACGAACGGCACGTCGGCACCAGCCCCCCGCGCGATCTCGGCGATCTCGGAGTCGTCGGTCGATACCACGATCCGCGAGAAGAGCCCGCTCTCCCGCGCGGTGGCAATGGAGCGGGCAATCATCGGCACGCCCACGAACGGGAGTACGTTTTTTCGTGAGATCCGCTTGCTTCCCCCCCTCGCGGGGATGACGGCCACGCAGGTTCCCGATGCTGGTGATTCCATTTTCGTTAGACCCACGATCTACCGGCAGGATGCCGCCCCGCGCAAACGCCGTGGCCGTCTTCCCGCAATTCCCTGCACTGCCGGCGGCCCGCATCTCCCGCTTCCCTTAAGCCCCGAAATGCTCCAAGGGTGGGGATGCGCGGCTTCACCCACCCTTCGCTTCGAGGGCGATGGATCCTCCTTACCACCGCCCTCCTCGCCCCGATCAGCAACGCCGGAGAAGTCGTCAACGGCGGGGATCCGGTGAGCCAGCGCATCAACGCCTGGTTCGCCGAGGGCACGGCGGCCGGGCTCGATGGGTTCTACTACGACAACCGGGACCGCGGCCACTCCGGCCTCCGCGTCGCGACCTACCCGCAGCTGGTCCAGATTTCCTACACCGAAGACGAACGCGCGCAGAACGCCGACTGGGGGAGCCAGCGGAAGCTCCTGCCGGGCAAGGTGGTCATCGGGAACTCATCGACGGCCTCCCCGGCAACCCAGGCGGGAAGCCACCAGCGCATGCTCTACCTCCACCCGCAAGGGCTCCCGTTCCTCTCCGAGCAGTTCCGATCCAACGCGCTCTATATCTATCCGGAACACCGCGACCACGACCCGGGAACGAACGGCCCCGAGGGCTTCGGCGACCTCTACCCCGCCAACTCCCCGTACCTCATCACGAGCCAGGGATCGTCGGGCTCGGACCTCGCCTTTCTCCACGCCTTCCTCAAAACCAGCGCCGCTTTCCCCCCGGAGACGCAAGACGCGCTGGTGGCGAAAGGGCTGCTGATGCCCACGCTCCAGGCGATCTTCCGCCAGACCTACAAGGCCGCGCCGTCGGCGGAAGGCTATTTCACTGGCAACGCGCACCCGAGCGCATTCGATGGCGCGCTGATCGACGAGGCCGCCATGGTCGAGCTCGCCCACGCCATGCCCCCCGGCGCCATCCCTCCCATCGTCCGGCTACGGGTCATCGAGGAACCGGAAGCGGTCGCTGGGCGCGACTACTTCGAGCCGGACGGGCTCGCCCCCACGGGTGAGCGCCTCGCCGATACGCCGTCCGCGATCGCCAGGATCATCCGCGCCCCCGAGTTGAACCGTAGGATCCGCGTCAGTGCGTCGCACAGCATCGACCCGCGCGACCGGCCGCTCACCTTCCGCTGGGCGATCCTGCGCGGCGATCCCGAGCGCATCACCATCGAGACCCGGCGGCCCAATCGCGAGGAAGCCACGATCACCGTCGCCTACCACGAACGGCGCCCGATCGCCCCGGGCTCAGACCTTGAGTCCAACCGTGTCGATATCGGGGTGTTCGCGATGGCGGAGGGCAGCATCGTTTCGGCTCCCGCTTTCGTGACCTTCACCACCCTGCCAAACGAACACCGTAGCTATGCGGAAGACGGGCGGATCATGGAGATTTTCTACGGGGCGCGGAGTGACTCGCTGGGCGTGCCTCCCGCGGAAAGCCCACGATGGGACCGGCTGCTGGAGCGGTACGACGTGCCCGACACGAGCGTCTTCGACCCGGCCACCATCGCGGCGCTGACGGAACTCGCCAGGCGAACACGGGAACAACGGACCCGCCTCAAGGAAGCGGAGTCCACGCGCGACCGGCTGGTCGCCGCCCAGCGGGAGATGGTGGCGGCTACCGAGAGGAGGTACGCCGCGGCCAAGGCCGCCAACGGAGAACGGGGTTCGGAAACTTCGGGTGCGGTCCTTGCCGATGCCGAAACGAACCACCTCGACGCCAAAATCGCCCTTCGCGACGGGAGCGACGAGACGAGGGAGCTGCATCGGGTGATCGCTGCCCTGCGGGCGGAGGTGACCCAGGCGTTGGTCAGTGGAAACGCCGTGTTCCTAGTCACCAACGCGCTCGAATCGCTGCGGCGGGATCCCGGGCTTTCCTCGCGACCCGGAATGGCCGGGGCGAAGCTTACCGAAGGGCGCGCGCGGCTCGAGGAGATCGGTGTGACGTCGGCGGATCGCCAATCGCCCAACGGCGCCTACCATTGGGGCCAGTTCAATCTCGAACTCCTGTCCGACCAGGTTTTTCCCGATTTCCTCCAGCGTCCCGGCGGGTTGAACTATGCCGATCCACGGCTCACCTCGGAGAAGCACTGGCGGGACGTGTTCCGCCACGCGGCCGATGGCACCCTCACCGGTTGGACCCGCTGGAAAGATGGTTCCCGTGTCGAGTTTGCTGCGGACGGCGCCCCGCAGCTGCGCTGATGATCTGTGCGACCGAGCGATCCGGCCCGCGCCCCGGATCCCGGGTAGACCAACCCGATTGCGACGTCGGAGGACACTCGCCGTCGTCGCCGATCCCGCACGTCGCTGACGGCCTCCACGATCTCGTCCGATTCGACCTTCAGCACGCGCGGGTCGTTGG
>CAZKYJ010000837.1:0-2834 GCA_964556355.1 uncultured Verrucomicrobiales bacterium
GGGGGCCTTCGATGAGCTCGCGGAGGATGTGCTCGTAAACCCTCCGGAACCAGGGGTGATCGATAATCTCGTTGCGGAAGAAGTTTCCGTAGATGTTCTCGGTGCCTTGCTTGATCGCGGCGTCGAGATCCCATGGGTAGTACCTCCTGAGTCGCTGGTTCGGCGGTTCGAAGTCGACCGCGAAGCTGTTTTTGCCGTTGCGCTTGAAGAGGCCGTCACCGTTTTCGAGGTAGGCGTTGCAGACCCCGAGTGCGAGCATGCTGTCCATGTCGATCCACTGGGGCAGATCGACGTCGAGATCGGGGGCCGGACCGCCGCCATTGCCTTGGAACGGGGCAAAATCGAGGTGCTGGAACGCCGGGCTGTCACCGGTGCCCAGGTCCAGCGCGGTACCTCCGTCCACCTTGTAGAGCCAGGTGTTGGATGGGCTGTAGAGATCGCGATTGCGCAGGAACTGCTCGTCGCGCTGCTCGGTCGAGGTGAAGACACCGTGGAACACCCCATTAACGTAGAGCTTCACCCAGGCGGCGTTGGAGGAGTCGTAGCGGTAGTAGCCGGCCTCGGCGGCCATGCGATGAACCTGCCAGGCAAACCCCTCCTCCAAGGGACCCCCGGATCCGCCGATCTCCAGGCTCAGCTTGCGCAGGTCATTCCACCGCTGTCCCGGCACGAGCGCGTTGATGTCGATCTTCAGGCTGACTTTCGTCAGTCCCCCGCTGGTCAGGACCGGATCGGTTGCGCCCTTGCGTCGGATCTCGACGAGAATTGGAGTCTCTCCTTCCCCACTGAACAGCGCCTCAGCACGCTCCTGCAATTCCGGCTGCCCCTCTTCTGGCTGATCGTTGACGACGCGGGTCCAGTCGGTCGGGTCGACCTGCAGGTAGAGGCTGCGGATGGTCAGGGGGGCGTAGACCTCTTTCCAGTCCTGCGCCCCGAGGGCGCTGGGAAGCAGGAGGGAAAGCACGACGGTGCATAGGTACCAAATGCTACGACCGGAACTTGGCGTAGCGGAATCCGGGGAATGGGCCATGGGGATCGGGGGAGGAGGAATCCCGAGAGCTACGCTAGAACTCCAGCTCTTCAGTCGGATCCTGCGGGGTTCTTCTCGTTATTCGTTATAATTGCAAATTATTGTGGAAATTATATTAATTTAAGCCATTTTGCGTCCGAATTCCAGCTCCGAAAACCCACCGTGCTGTTTATCTGGAGCTGTTGTCGTAGCTTTTGGGCTCTTCGGAAGTTTTCGTGGACCTTCCCGAGTAGCCCCGACGGCGGGTGCGGCAGGCGTTCTGGGTAGCCGGATCACTTCTGGGGCGCCAAGCCGAGCTCGAGCGGGTCCTTGAAGCGCTCACCGCGATTGGCGGTTGAGCGAATTCAGCGCGCAGGAAACTAGGAGTTTCCCGTGCCGTCCGGGACGATCGTATCGGGAGCCATGAGGACCTTGATATGGCCGTCGGCACCTTCCGGCCAATCGGCGCCCTCTTCGATCCAACGTTTGAGTAATCCCCGTTCTTCGGGGCTCAGGTCGGGAGCCTGCAGGGGCATGGGTTTTTCGGCACCTGCTTCGGGGTCGCGCGTTCCGTGAGTCGCGAGGGTCATGGTGTAGAGGAGGCTATCGTTGGGCTTTCCCGGGACGATGAATTCTCCCCGTTCCGATCTGCCAAAGGCGAGATCGCGGTTCTCGAGGTTGAGCTCGCCGAGGAGAAGGCCGGTGTTGTGGCAGGTGAGGCACTTTTCTTGGAGGAGAGGTTTGATTTCGGAGGTGAAGCTGACGGGATCGGGTGTCGGAGTTTCACCCGGTCTGCCACAGCTGTTGGCGAAAGCCGCGATCAGAAGGGGGGCGAGAGATACGAGGGTAGCGCTTTTCCGGGTCATGACGGCACTATCTGGCGATCTGGGAACGGGGACAAATAAGATTGTTGGAAGGGCGAATGCTCCGGACGGGAGGCAGATTGAATTTGGGAGGGAGCGCAGGCGGGCGATGAGGGGGCGCCGGGTAGCCCCCAACGGGATGTCCTGTCGAGTTGCCGGAACCTGTCGGCTACGGTATGCACGTCCGGTAGAGAAATATGGAGGGGCCCGATTTTAGCAAGTATCTCCCGGATCGTGACTTCGGGTTGCAGATGCGATTCCGGAAGGGAGGGGTGGCGGCGTTCTTTCGGCCGGGTGGCGGCGATGGGGAGCTGATCCGGGAGAGGAAGCGCTGGCTGTCCGACGAGCCGCGGAGATACTGTGCGATTGTGGAGGGGGGGAGTGAGCTCATTCGGGAGACGGTCGGTCTCGCCGCGGGGTTGGAGACGCTTCCTTCGGGGGTGGGTGCGGATGATTTTGCTGCGCGCGATCCACTGCAGCAATGCCGGTTGCTGGGGGAGTGTTGGGAGCCGGATTTCCTACTGATGAGCCCGGACAGCTGCGGAGTTTTCCGGCTGCGCGGCGGGTGCGTGTGTTTTCCCTCGGATTGGGATCTGGCGGCGAAACTGGGGAGGTCGATGGCGGAGATCCACGGGGTGGTGCCCGGTTTGAACGAGGGTTTGGGGGCGCAGATCGATGGCTTTTTGAGACGGATCAAACCGGGGGTTTCCTGGGAGCGGGCGAATTGGGGGCTGAACAGGTGCGGCGAGCGGAACCTGCATCCGGCTCGGGGGTTCCGTGGACTGGACGGCTCGGTGGCGCTCGACGAGGTGTGGTGGAGGCTGGAGGAGCAGTCGCTGGTGGCGCTGCCGGAGAGTGGGGGGATCCTTTTCGGCATCCGGCTGGTGATCAGGCCGCTGCGAGAGATCCGGGAGGATGTCGCGGCGAGCGTCGGTCTGGTGCGGGCGTTGCGGACGATGCCC
>CAZKYJ010000838.1:0-2834 GCA_964556355.1 uncultured Verrucomicrobiales bacterium
CGTCGACACGCTGACCGACGACGCGTTCCCGAAAGGCTCGACCCTCAAGTGGACCTTCGGGCCGAAAGGCGACCGGCCCGGCTTCGAAGTCTACTGGTACGACGGCACCGACAACGAGGACAACGGCAAACGCCACCCGCGCCTCGTCGAGCTCACCAACGGTCAAAAGTTCGGCAACAGCGGCAACATCTACGTCGGCACGGAGCGCACGCTCCTCGTCCAGGGCGACTACGGCGACAGCAGCCGCATCATCCCGGAAGACGCGCACCGCGAGCTCGCCCAGATGCTCAAGGACAAGACCGGCAGCGCCGCGCCGCCGGCCGTCTACGAGCCGTCGATCGGCCACCACACCGAGTGGCGCGAAGCCGCCATCGGCAACAAGCCCTACGACTATCCCGGCTCGAACTTCAAGTACGCCGGCCCGTTTACCGAGACCGTCCAGCTCGGCAACGTCTGCCTCCACCTCCCCGGCGAGTCCCTCGCCTGGGACGGCCCGAACCTGAAGTTCTCCAACAGCGAGAAAGCCAACAGCCTCATCACCAAAGAGTACCGCGAAGGTTTCGACTTCAAACTCGACAAGGCCTAGCAGTTGCGAAGCTCGAGCGACCACGTTTGAAGCAGCAAGCGGGGTGGGGCGGATGCTCCACCCCGTTTTTTATTCTTCGGGCCGGGAAGTATCGCGAGCCCCCGCCGGAAACGTGACGCCGTTCTGGCTAGCCATCTCGGTCGCCGTCTCCCCCGGGATCTTCCGCGAAGGGATCAACGGTGGCGCCGAGGAGCCCGGCGCCCGCGAGTCTAGTTGCCCAGCGGGATCGGCTCCGGCTGGCCATCGACCCGCAGCTCCCAGACATCGTACGTCCACACGCCGTCGGACTTCGTCCCTTTGACCTTGATCGTCCCGTCGCCGTTCGGACCGGAGACGCCGATGGAGAAATCGACCACTCCATCATCGTTATCGAGGTTGATGGTGCCCGTCGGCATGATTCCCGGTTCGATCGGTTCGCCCAGGGCCTTGATGGCATCGGCGTTGCGCTGCACCGCCGCGAGCGAGTCGGTGTAGGGCGCGGCACTCTTCAAGGTCTTGGTGAAGAGGAAAAAGCAGCCGCCCAGTGAGAGGCAGACCAGCAGCACCAACATCCCGCATCCACAACCGACCAATTTTGCCACATTCGATCCGGCCGGTTCACCATTGCTCATGGGGCTCAGCCTAGCGGACCGGCCTCCCCCCGTCAATGATTGGGTTTTCCGGTAGCCATTCCCCCGGCTTCCCGCTAGCGTCATCGCATGATTCGCCTCGCCCGCCCCCTCCTGTTGACCATCATCGGGGCCGCGGCCTGCCTCGGTAGCGTCGTCTCCGGGAACGCTGCCGAGCCGAAAGGCCATCTCATCATCCATGGGGGTGGCCCCCTGACCGACGACGTCCGCGAGCGGTTTCGGATCCTCGGCGGTGCCGGCGACGGGCACCTCGTCATCGTGCCCACCTCCGGCGGAGGGGAGATTTCGACCGACCCGGCGACCGCACCCGGGTGGCTCCGGTCACTGGGGTTCCGGAAGGTCTCCATCCTCCACACCCGCTCGCGGGCGATCGCCGACTCCGATGAGTTCATCGAACCATTGGAGGACGCCACCGCCATCTGGTTCTCCGGCGGCAGGCAATGGCGGACGACGGACGTCTACCTTGGCACGAAATCGGCCGAGGCCTTCCACCGCGTCTACCGGCGCGGCGGGGTCATCGGTGGATCGTCGGCGGGCGCCACCGTCCAAGGATCCTACCTCGTGCGCGGCGCCCCCGAAGGCAACCACGTCATGATGGCCGAAGGCCACGAGGAGGGCTTCGGATTCTTGCCCGGCGCCGCGATCGACCAACACGCCATCAAACGGAGGCGCTTGGACGATATGATCCCGGTGATCGAGCGATTCCCCCACCTCCTGGGAATCGCCATCGACGAGGGGGCGGCCCTGGAGGTTCACGGCGGGGTCGCGAAGGTGCTCGGGCGCTCGAAGGTCGCATTCTACAACCACGCGAACTGGGGCGACGGAGGCGAGAGGTACGAACTCCTGGCTCCCGGCCAAACCTACGATCTCGCGCGCCGGGCGAGGGCGATCCCGGAAGGAAAGTAGGCCGGACGCCGGACGCCGGCCGATGGCCCGACGCCTGCTGGCGCCGCCTCTGCCGGTCGGATCGGTTACAAAGTCCGGCCGAAATTCCCATTCTCGTCGTCTGCCGGAAGTCGTAGCATGGACGCCTATGACACCACCACCGCTACCCGACCCGGACTCCCCCAGCTACACCCTCGACGCATTCGTCCGCGCCACCGCCCAGCAGGACAAAGGGCATGGCACGTTCGAGAAAGAGACCGAGCGCCTCCTGGAGATCAATCTCGACGGGCGCGTCAATACCAAGATGGGATCGATGGTCGCCTACCGGGGCGACATCCGGTTCACCCGCGAGAAAGCGCTCGACCAAGGGGTCGGCAGCCTCTTGAAAAAAGCGTTCTCTGGGGAGGGCATGCGCATTACCTACGCCGATGGCCGGGGCAAGCTCTACCTCGCCGACGCGGGCAAGAAAGTGAGCATCCTCGATCTGAAAAACGAGAGCATCTTCGTCAACGGCAACGACGTCCTCGCCTTTGAACCGACCCTCAGACACAAGATCTCGATGATGAAAAAGGTCGCCGCCATGATGGCGGGCGGGCTCTTCAACATCCGGCTCGAAGGCACGGGCAAGTTGGCCATCACCACCCACTACGAGCCGCGCACCCTCATCGTCGAGCCCGGTAACCCAGTGCGCACGGACCCGAACGCCACCGTCGCGTGGTCGGGAAATCTGGAAC
>CAZKYJ010000839.1:0-2834 GCA_964556355.1 uncultured Verrucomicrobiales bacterium
ACTGGAGTGGTTCGAGTTCCGCGACCGGCTTGACTAACCCCGTGACAGTTTGCAGCATGACATGCTCAATCTCCCCGCCGCCTTCCCTGGCCAGATCAGCCAGAAGCAGGGAAAGAACCGCATAGCTCCGCTGATGTTCGCCAAGCTCGCGGAACGCGCGAGCGTAGTAGCCCGCCGATCGCCAACGCTCCAACTTGGTGGCAGGCATCGTCCCGCGAAAAATGGGATCATAGCGATCCATCAATGTTACAACATTTGCCGGCCGGTGTGCGCTAAGATGACGCTCGCAGATCAGTGCCGCAACCATGATCGTGACCGGATGCCGGTTGCCGAGGTGAGCCTCAGCCTTTGCCAGCAACGCTTCGAGTGCCTTGGTGTTCTCGTCCAGCCCCGACCTCTCAAGAGTCCAAGACCGCACGCGGAGTTCCTCCAGTTGAGCGAGAATCGTCCTCCTGTGGTTCTCTCCAAGCAGGCGTGCGAAACCTGCGCTCAACTGCTTCTCAAGGCGAACTGCGGTGCGTAGAGACTCTGCAGTCCCTTGGGTATCCCAGTGCCGAAAGTAGAGGTCGGCAGGCTGGCCCAAAAACGTTAGGTATTGGTCGGAGTGCTCGCCGTGCGCGGATCGCAGGGAGTCCGCGAATTCATTTGCGACTTTGATCGCTCCCTCGGCGTTTCCCGATCGAAATAGGGAATCGGTATAGTATTGTACCGCAGTCGTAGGAGACCGATCCAGTTTCGGATAGTGAGACTCGAACAGCTCGACGACCTCGCGATAGAGGGCAAGTGCACGGTCGTATTCAAATAGCTTCCAGAGCGTATCCGCATGGCAACCTGTCATTCGGATGACTTCCTCAGCATTCGCTGCAGTTACCTCGCGGTAGCTTTTGCGGATCCATTCATAGACCCGCTTCGCATCCGCATTGCGATCCACGCTATCGTAACATGCGCCCAAGAGGCGCCGAATCCTGCGAAGCTTCGACGGATCCACCGCAGGTATCGATTCGTAATAATCAGCAACCTCCTCCGCCAGCAGGATCGCAGCAGTTACTGATTGGCGCCGAAACTGGAGGAGGGCGATGTCATATTGCAGCTCGGCCCACTGGTCGGGGTAGGGAAAGGTCTCCCGATCAAGAAGCATCGCACCATGCGCCAGCAGGTCGTCCATTTCCCGGCGGGTGTGGACAAGCTCACCGTCTCCCAGTAGAAGGTCGCGAATGAATGTCGATACTGTTTCTGCTTTCTTCCGGGACTCCTCTGAAGCAGCAAGACTTTCGGTGGCTGCTTGCTCACTCCCTTTTGCCTTGCTATAACCATGGATGGCGGCGACGAGACCGACAATCACGGCGCTAAGAGCCGCGAACCCGGCAGCGACCGCAGGGAGGTTCCGCCGAACGAACTTCCTCGCCCGGTACAATAGCTCCGGGGGGCCGGCGTCGACAGGCTCGTCATTCTCGTGCCGCTCGAGGTCCCTCAGCAGGGCATTGACACTCGGGTAACGCCTTCCGGGATCTTTCTCCAGGCAGCGCATGACAATCCAGTCGAGATCGCCCCTCAAGGTTGTTGCTTGCTTCGGCCCGACCCGCAGGGATGGTTTCCTGGCGTCGTCTTTGCGAATCGCCCGCCGCAACTCATCGACCGGAAGCTGGGGATCAAAGGGGAGTTGTCCGGTGAGGAGTTCGTAGAGGAGGACTCCGAGGCCATAGATGTCGGTGCGCGCGTCCCGTTCGGCGGCACCCATCCCGGCAGCCTGCTCCGGGCTCATGGTGGCCGGGGTACCGAGGATCTCGTCGGCCTGGGTCAGCTGGGTCTGGTCAGATCCTTCCGCGGTCCGGGCGATCCCGAAGTCGATCACCTTCACCCCGGTGGCACCGCCTCCTGAAGTCACCATCACATTGGACGCCTTCAGGTCGCGGTGGATGATCCCTTTTTGGTGGGCGTGTTGGACCGCCTCGCAGACCTGGCGGAAGAGACGCAGGCGTTCCTCAACGGGAGTTTGGGTTCGATTGCAGGCCTGCGTGAGGCTCGAACCCTCGACCCACTCCATCGCGAAATAGGGGCGGTCGTCGGGAGTGGTGCCGCCATCGAGGAAGCGTGCGATATGGGGATGCTCGAGCCGCGCGAGTGCCTGTTGTTCCACCTCGAAGCGGGCGCGCAGGCGCTGCGAATGCAGCCCGGTTTTCAGGATCTTCAGCGCTACGATGCGCTCGACGGGGCGCACCTGACGAGCCTTCCAAACAACCCCGAAGCCCCCTTCACCGATCGGCTTTTCGAGCACGAAGGAGCCCAATTGCTCGCCTTCCGAAAGCGTCCACCGGACCGCCGGTTCAGCCTCCGAGGGTAAGTGCGCGGGAAGGAGGGCGGGTGTTTGCCAGAAGCGTCCGGCGTCCTCGTCCACGAAGCAAAGCGCGGGATCCATCGACTGGCTGATGCCGGACTGCCGCGCCCGGGCCGACAAGTCGTCGGCGGCCCGGGCGGCCGACTCGCATAGCAGGGTGATTTCCGCCTCGTCCTTGCCCAGCAAGGTGCGGGGCAGGCGCGGGAGATCCGGAGCTTCCGAGACCATGAAGAAGGCATCGGCGAGATCGCCGGAATCGAGGACGGGCAGCAGGCCGTCAAGATCCGCCTCCAGCAAGCGCCCGACCCGGGCTTCGAGGCTCGCCACCCCGCCGGCGCGCCGTAGCGCCGGCCCGCTCGCAACTTGGAGTATCGCGCGCTTCCCCGCCGAAGACCCCGTGGCCGCCCTGCCCGACGCGCAGGCCGCCGCCGCCGAGGCCGACCGCCTGCGCGACATGGATCTGTTCCATCCCTGGGCCATCACCTCCGAACAGGCGGCC
>CAZKYJ010000840.1:0-2833 GCA_964556355.1 uncultured Verrucomicrobiales bacterium
CCCCGACCACGATCCCGATTCGCATGGGGCGAGAGATCGGTGCATGGCGCTCGGCGCGGCCGCCCGCCCTCGCGCCGGCCTGGGAGGTTTCCGAGGAGCGATCGGACCACTCCCAGCGCCTGTTTGTCTACCGGTGGGAAAACCCGCACCCGGAAACCGCCATCGCGTCGGTCGTCTTCGAGACCGACCTCGAGCAGCCGGGCGCCCCGTTCCTCCTCGCCATCACCGCGGAGTGAGCGCCGGCCGACCGGAGATCTTCGCGGCGTTCCGGCTCCCGGCGACCGTTGCCGTTCTCCTTTACGGGAATCATCCGGACCTCGCGACCCGGGTTCTCGGCTCGCTCCTGCGCCACACGCCACCAGACTGGTTCCACCTGCGCATCGGCCTCAACGCCGTCGGCGACGAGACACGGGAGATCGTCCGCCACGTGACCACCCGGCGCCCGGATACCCTGGTGGTGGATTCTCCGGTCAACATTTTCAAATGTCCGATGATGCGCCGGCTCATCCAGGCCAGCCCCCTGCCGGACGATGGCTGGTTCCTCTGGTTCGACGACGACACCTACGCCACCCGCGCCGACTGGCTGCACGGCCTCGCCTTCGCCGTCGAGGGAGAACCCGGCGCCGAACTGCTCGGCCAACCCTTCGTCATCGACGTTCCCGCACCCACGGTCGCCGCCATCCGTGCCGCCCCCTGGTTTCGCGGGCGTGCCCTGGACCCGCCCCCCGGCGGTCCGGCCGATTCCGCCCGGATCATCTTCCCGACCGGCGGGTTCTGGGCGATCCGCAACGCGGCGATCCACCGGCTCGACTGGCCGGATTCCCGGCTCATCCACCACAGCGACGACTTCCTCCTCGCCGAGGCGATCCGCCAGACCGGCGGGACATTCGTCCCCTACCACTCGGGCCTGGCCATCAACGAGGCCGCGCGGCGCGCGCCGGCGGACACACCCCCCGGCCTCTGACCGCCGCCCCGGGGCAAGGCGACGAAATCTTCGCAATCCTGTCCCCTCACCCGGTCTTCTCCCGCCTATCAATCATGGGGGGAGCACGATGCGTCCCCCCGACGAACTGCGCAGAATGCCACCGCCATGATCACCGAAACGAACCGTCATGCCCGCGCCCGCCAGAGCCGGGCCTTGAGCCAGATCTGGAAGCTTCTCAAGGACGATCCCGAGTTTCTCGAGCGCCATGCCACCGACGAGGAGCAGGTCGTGCTCGAGCTCGCGGCGAGGGAACTCCTCGATCCCACCACCCTGGAACCCAACCTCCGCCACGACCTCGAGGCCTTCGCCCTCCGCCGGGCGCGCCCCTCGCTCGTCGTGCGCAACGGGGCGGTTAACACCTGGGCCACGTCCCCGCTCTGGAGGGAGCGGCTCACCCGCACGCAAGCAACGATCAAAACGGTCACCGCCAGCGTCGGGCGCATCGACGCGCGGCTCCGGCCATCGGACGCGGCACCCGGCGACGACTGCCTCCAACAGATCGGCACCTGCTTCGCCTTCGGCCCGAACCTTGCCCTCACCACGCGCAGCGTGGCCGCGGCATTCTGCCACGACGATCTCTCCGTCCGCGAGGGTTGCCACCCCCAGGTGAATTTCGTCGAGGAATCCGGACGCGACGATGACCGGGACTTCGCCATCGTCCGCTGCGTCGCCTGGGATGCGGAGCTCGACTACGCCCTGCTCGAAACCGCCCGCGGCCCGGGCTTCCCCGAGCCTCTCGCCCTGGCCGGCGGGCAGGACGAGGTCGATGGCCTCGGCAGCCGCTACGACATCCCCCCGGTGGTCATCGCCGTGGGGTATCCCGGCTTCGAGACCCGCACGCCGACCGACGTCCTCCTCGCCGCTTTCGGCGATCACCCCGAGGCCAAGCGGATCGCGCCTGGCCGCATCCGCAATGCCCTCGAATACGTCGACTCCCACCACGACCTGATCGGTGACTACTCCGCCCTTGGCAGCCAGCCCGGCAGCCCGGTCATCGATCTCTCGACCGGTCTCGTCATCGGCCTCCACCACTCTGGAAGCTACGGCACGCCCGGCGTCTCGAGACCGATCTGGAGAATCCTCGCGGCCCTCGACGGCACCTTGGAGAACTGTGTGACCGAGTGGATCCCGAGCTGTCCGCCGGCGAGCGCCATCCCCTTCCCGTTGCCGGTTCCGCGGCCCCACCCGATCCCCTCGGCGGCCCGCCGGCAGAGCGGGTCCCTCATCCCCCACCTCGCGCTCGAGGTGGTTAGGCCGTTCGTCCACTGATCCCGCTCCCGGTGGAAACCGGCACCCGATGGGGCCGGCCCGTCGTTGTCAGAAGCAATGGGGGAATGCGGCGCCACTGCACCACTCGTCGAGATCGGCTGGGTCTATGCCGGTGATCCCGGGGTCGAACGTGCGCACTGGGACGCGGCCCGCGAACGCCTCCGCCACACCCTCACGGGGCAGTTTGCCGGTTTCCGTTGGGCCTCGCCCGTGGTCGAGCGCCCGGTCTTCGACCGGCCGGGCACGGTCGACCCGCTCGTCTTCGCGGAAACCGTGCTCCAAGAAAAACTCACCGAGGGCTGGGACATCGGGATCGGAGTCGTCGCCAACGAGCTCCGGCCCCGCGCGCAGAACTTCATGATCGGCGCTCCATCGTCGTCCCTGGAGGTCGCGATCATCGGCACCCGGCGCCTCGGCGCGGGAGCGCGTCTCGAAGAGGCCCTCACCGCCCTCGCGCTCCATCTGCTCGGCCACATCTGGGGCCTCGATCACCGGGATGACGGGCCGATGCGCCCGCCGGCCAGCCCCGCCGATCTCCGCGTCCTCCCCTTCGGCGAGACGGAGCGCGCCATCCGCGTG
>CAZKYJ010000841.1:0-2828 GCA_964556355.1 uncultured Verrucomicrobiales bacterium
GTTGCGCTCTTCCTGCCACCGCATTTCCCCGGACTTCTTGTCAAACCCGGCAACCCACGAATCGCCGCCGTGCAACCGCGGTAGGATGACGAGATCCCCCATCACGACCGGGGAACTTCCCTGGTCCCAATAGAGTTCTTCCGGCCCGAACTCCTCGGTGAGATTGCGCTGCCAACGGACCGAGCCGTCGAACTCTAGCGCGGCGAAGCTCCCGCTCTTGAAGTAGGCAAAAACGCCCTCGCCGTCGGTGACGGGGGAGGCGTTGCTACTGGTGCCGAGCTTCTTGTGCTTGGGCGGGCGCTCGTCACCCAACGCAGTGCTCCAGAGTTTTTTGCCTTGGCGGTCAAAGGCGAGCACGGTATCGCGCCCCGCATCGGGCGAGGTCACAAAGATGCGGTCTTGCCAGACGACCGGACAGGACGCGCCCTTGCCCGGGAGCTCGATCTTCCAGGCGACATTCCCAGCATCCCAATTGGTCGGGTAGCCGCTGCCGCCGCGGCTTCCCGTGGCCGATGGTCCACGCCACGACGGCCAGTCTTCCGCGCGCACCTCCGAGACGGCGGCGAGAAGGGCGAGCGATGCGGTCAGAACGAAAAGAGGCGGGGAAGCGGGCATGGGATCGAAACGAGGGGTTTGCGTTGGGCGCGGGAAACGTGGGTGGACACCCCAGATGGAATCCGGGGCGAAAAAACCAGCTTTCCGAAGCATACCCCTCCTAACAACGATTCCAATAGGGTTTAGGCCGCGGGGGCATTTCCTGCCGTCGGGAGCCGTCGCGGTTGTCGGCCGCCACGGCATCGTGAAGCGCGGCAGCCGCCCCGGCTCCGAGAGCACGTTCTTCGGCCACGGCTGGGCGGGCCGACTGCCGCTGGTGACCGAACTGCAGTTGTTGCCTGATCTCTGTGCTCCGACGCTATCGGGCGGGCCGGTGGGCGGACGGAACCGATGGGCGTATTGCCGGTACCCCTCGGGGAGGTCAGCTAAGGGGATCGCTTCTCCGACGACGTCCGGATTTTCGAAAGCCGGATCTGTTCGGATACGCGAATGTTTCCTTCGACGTCGATGAGTTCCAGACCGATCGTGGGGTCGGCGTGTTCCCAGTCGATCCGGATCATCCCGAAGTGGTTCTCGCGGACGACTTCGCCGCTGCGGAATCTGTTCGGCTCGACATTGGGCCAGTCCTCGGTGAGGCCAGAGGCGGTGATGTCGTAGATCGGGTAGTGGCCGTCGGGTTGGCGAATCGAGATTTCGCCCCAATGGACATCGCCGGAAATGAACACCACGCCGCCGGCGCCGGTCTCCCGGATCAGATCGAAAAAACGCTGCTGCTCGCGCGGGAGATTGTTCCACGACTCCCACCCGTTGTATTCGTGTGCGAACTGGATCGAGGAGGCGATGATGCGGAGGTCGGCGGGCTTTTCGAGTTCGGAACCGAGCCATTCCCACTGGGCGTCACCGAGCAACGTCTTGGACGCATCGGGGTCCGGATGGTAGTCGTTCCTGTGTGGCGGGTTGGGCTTCTCCGGATTGCGGGCGAGCGGATCGCGAAAGGTGCGGGTGTCGAGGAGGACGACCTGGAGGGTGCAGCGACCATCGGTGTAGAGGTGGCTACCGTAGATCCCGGGATGGGACCGGCGGGGGCTTTCGCTAGGCACCTGCCAAAAATCGAGGAAGACTTCTTTTGATTCCGCCTTGAAGGGGTATTCTTTTCCGGCGTCGTTCGCTCCATAGTCGTGGTCGTCCCATATGGCGAGGAGAGGCACGGCGGCACGGAGGGCCTGGAATTCGGGTTTGGCGCCGAGCATGGCGTATTTGGCTCGCAGTACCTCCATATCGTGGGTGTCGCCATAGATATTGTCTCCGAGATAGATAAAGAGATCGGGCTTCCGACTGACGATGGTATGGAGGATCGGTTGCGGCTTGAACTCTTTGGCGCACGAGCCGAAAGCGATCCGCGAAGGGAGTTCGGTGTCGGCGGTAAGGCTACCGAGCCCGCTACAGGCAGCGAAGGTGAGCAGGAGGCCGCGGAGGAACATCTTGCAGTCTTTCATCGCGCTCGCGGGATGGCAACGTGAGAACGGCCGGCACGGAAGATCGCCGGCATCCCGCCGTAGAGTAGGCATCATGAAACCGTACTACTTTCCGTTGTTCCTCAGCGCAGCCTCGATCGCCACGGTCCTCACACCGGCTTCCGCAGCCGGGGCCGACCGGGTCGAGCTGACGCTCGTAGGGTGGACGGTTCATGTGGATAGCGAATTGCTTTCGGCGGAGGGACGGGAGATGACCGAGCGGGCGATGGATCTGCTCGAGGCCCAGCTTGACGAGATCGTCCGCGTCGTACCGCCAGCGGCGGTGAAGGAACTGAAGAAGGTGGTCCTTTGGGTATCTCCCGAATACCCGGGCACCGGTCCGCGGGCCGAGTACCATCCGGGGGCCGGTTGGCTCCGGGACAACGGTCGCGACCCGGCGATGGTCAAAGGGGTCGAGTTCACCAACGTGAGAGTCTTTGAGGAAGAGGTCCGCCGCATGCCGAACTTCGCCCTGCACGAGCTGGCGCATGCCTACCACGATCAGGTGCTTGGTTTCGGGGACGCGCGCATCCTCGATTGCTTTGGAAAGGCGAAAGCAGGTGGCAGCTACGACAAGGTCGAGAGGCGGGATGCGGATGGCAATTCTCGTTTCGGATCTGCCTACGCCATGACCGATGCCAAAGAGTATTTCGCCGAGAGCACGGAAGCCTACTTTTCTACCAACGACTTTTTCCCCTTCACCCGAGAAGAACTGAGAGCCCACGACCCAGAGATCTTCGCGCTTTTGGGCGAGATCTG
>CAZKYJ010000842.1:0-2827 GCA_964556355.1 uncultured Verrucomicrobiales bacterium
GGCACCCCCGGCCCCCACCGCATCCCCGACCCGAGCCGACCCGGCGCCATTATCAAGATCAGCCAGGAGTTCGACGAGGAGACCCTCCAATCGATCGCCAATATATCGGGCGGCGCATTCTACATGGCCGAAAACACAGAAAGTCTCGAACGTATCTTCCAGACCATCGACAAAATGGAAAAGACCGAGATTTCCCGCACGACCGTTGTTGAGTCCGACGAACTGTTCCCCGTCCCTGCCGGGGCGGGATTGCTCACCGCCTGCGTCGCGTTCGTGCTGGCACAAACGTTCTATCGAAGGGCCCCGTAGCCGAGCCCTTACCTCCCGCCTAGAAAATGTCCTTTGTCCACCCCAGCGTCCTCTATCTCGCGCTCCTTCTCGTCCCGGCTTTTGTGGCGCTGAAGATGGTGGGATCGGGGCGGGGCAAGCGCGCGCTGCGCCGGGTGGTCGCCCCCCGCTTGAGCCCCGATCTCGTCGTCGGGGCGGGCGGGGCTGCCGGGTGGATCGCCGCCCTGCTGCAGATCATCGGAATCGCACTCGTCATCGGCGCGCTGGCACGGCCGCAATGGGGGTATGTCAGGGAAGAGTCGGCCGCCGAGGGGCGGAACATCATCGTCGCCATCGACACGTCGAAAAGCATGCTGGCGCGAGATCTTTTGCCCGACCGCTTCGAGCGCGCGCGGCTCGCCGCCCAGGATCTTGTCCGCACTCTCTCCAACGACCGCTTCGGGCTCATCGCCTTCGCCGGCCAGGCCTTCATCCAAGCCCCCCTCACCATCGACCACGCCGCCATCATCGAGACGCTCGGGCAGATGAACACCAACGTCATCCCGCGCGGGGGAACGAATATCGAAAACGCCGTCGAGCTGGCGACGAAGACCTTCGAGAAATCCGAGGGGCGCGAGCACGCGCTCATCCTCTTCACCGACGGCGACGACCTGGAGGGCGATGCGGCCGGGCCGGCCACCGCCGCCCGCGAGGCTGGGATCATGCTCGTGACAGTGGGCGTCGGCACCCCGGGAGGCGACCTCATCCCCGAGCCCGTCGCCGGGGGCGGCGAGCAGTTCGTGCGCGACCCGGACGGGAATGCCGTCCTCACCCGGCTGGAGAGCGGGGCGCTCTCCGAGCTAGCCGCCCGCACCCGGGGAATCTACGTCGAGCTGGGAACCCAGGCTTCCACCCAGAACGCCATCACCGGGGCCCTCGACGAGTTGGAGCGCACGCGCACCGATGCCAAAGACGTCCGGCGTCCGATCGAGCGCTTCCAGTGGTTCCTCGGCGCGGCCTTCCTCTGTTTCGCGTTCGCGTTCCTGGTGCCGCTCGTATTTGCGCAGGCCCGCACCCGCCCGAACGTTGCCGCTGCCATGATCAAATCCCCGCCCGCCCGTGCCGCCGCGCTCATGTTGTTCGGCGCCCTCGCCCTCGCACCGGCCCGGGCGGGACAACCGGCTCCCAACCCGTACGAGTCGCTCATCTCCGGAGATTTCGCGGCCGCCATGGAGGGCTACGCCCAGGCGGCCGACCGGGCCGGCAGCCGCCGCGACGCGGCCGAACCGAGTTTCGGCCTCGGGGCCGCCGCCTACCGCGCGGGCGAGTTCGACCAGGCGCTGGTGGCCTACGGGCGCTCGCTTTTGTCCGCCTCGGAGCAGCGCCAGGAAACCGCCCACTACAACTTGGGCAACACGCTCTACCGCCGTGGCGAGACGACCCGCGAAGCCGCCGCCGCCCAGCCCCAGCCCGGCGCTCCACCGGACATCCGGCAGATGGAGATGGCCGCGCGCGACTGGCAGGAATCGGTCGCCCATTATGGCTCGGCCCTCGAGCTGAACCCGGACAACGAGGACGCCGCCTATAACAATGCTCTGGTCGAGGAGAAACTCGAGGAGTTGGAACAAGAGATCCAGCAGGAGAAACGGCGCCAGCAAGGCCAGCAGGGACAAGAGGGGCAGGAAGGCGAAGCGGGTGAAGGGCAGGAAGGCGAGGGGCAGCAGCAGGGCGAGGGACGGGGCGACGGCAGCGGCCGTCCCGGAGAGGGGCAGTCCGGCGACGAGGGCGACAAGAAAGGCGGGGGTGCGAAGGATTTCGAAAACCCAAGCCCGGAGGGCGGCGGTGACGGGGAGGAAAAGGACGACGCCTCGAAAGGGGACGGCAAGCTCGAGGCCATGGGCTCGAACAAAGGTAGCGGCTCCGGCTCCGAGACGTCGGGCGACCGGGAGGTCAACCCCGAAACCGGGTTCAGCAAGTTCGAGGCGCGCCAGTTGCTTGAGAATCTGGCGGACGAAGAGTTCAACGCCCGTCCGGCCGACCGCGCCAAGACCAACGAATCCTACAAGAACTGGTGACCGCCCTCCGATTCCCCTCCCGCTTCTCCGGCATGCTCGTGGTGCTCGCCCTCGCCCTGGCGCTGCCGACACCCCCGGCGTCCGCCGAACCGGCCGCGACCGTGACGGCGACGATCTCCCCTCCCGTCGTCGGAATCGGCCAGCAGGCGGTCTACACCATCATCGTCCGCGACGCCCGCACGGTGGATTCGTTCCCCTCCCAGATCGCGGCGCCGGGGCTGGACGTCCAATTCCTCGGGCAGGGAAGTCAGAACGTCATCACCAACGGCCGGCTCTCCGTGCAGCAGACTCTGACCTACGGGGTGTCCGCCACCGCCCCCGGCAACTACCTCATCCCCCAGCAGATCATCTATGCCGACGGCAACCCCTTTGCCACGAACCCGGTGCGGATCGAGGTCGACGGCGGTGGCGACGGGGCTCCATCGCTCGACCCGTTCATCACCGTCACCATGGAGACGGAGTCGATCTACGTCGGAGAAGTCGTG
>CAZKYJ010000843.1:0-2821 GCA_964556355.1 uncultured Verrucomicrobiales bacterium
TGACCTGCGACCCGGTTGGCGGCCTCGTGCAAATCCCTTGCATCGAGCGCAATGCCATGGCCAGCGTCAAGGCGATCAACGCCGCCCGTCTCGCCATGCGCGGGGACGGAGGCCACGTGGTCTCGCTCGACAAAGTGATCGCCACCATGCGCGACACCGGTCGCGACATGATGGCCAAATACAAAGAGACCTCGCGCGGCGGCCTGGCCGTGAACGTGACCGAGTGCTGAACCCGCGCGGCGCCGCCATGACTTTTTCGCCAGCTTCTCAGTCGAAGGTCGCCAGGCGCTCGAGCAGCGTGGCGACGACCCCGGTGTTGGACCCGGCGACGTTGGTGGTTCCGTTAGGATCTGTCAGGTAGTCGAAAAGATGGACGGCGGCGGGGTCGGTGGGGCTGCCCCAGCGGTTGAGCCGGTAGCGGGGGGTGCGCAGCGAGTAGCCGCCGCCGCCGCGCTGCCAGTAGCTGATGGCGAAATCTTCGGGGGCGCCCGGCGAGGGCGCGGCGAGTTCGCCGACGAGGCTGCGCCCCTCAACTCCGGGCGGGAGCGGGATGCCGCAGAGTTCGGCGAGGGTCGGGTAGAGGTCGATGGTCTCGACGATACGCCCGCTGTCCGTCCCGCGGAAGGGAAGGCGGGGCGTGCGGACGATGAGCGCACTGCGGGTGGCTTCCTCGAGGTTCGTGTGCTTCCCCCAGACGCTGAGTTCGCCGAGGTGCCAGCCGTGGTCGCCCCAGAGGACGACAACGGTATTCTCGTGGAGCCCGAGCCGCTCGAGCGCGGCCAAGACGCGCCCGATCTGCGCATCGACGTAGCTGACACAGGCGAGGTAACCGTGCTTGAGCTGGCGGGCGTAGGCGTCGTCGAACGGGGAGTCCGGGCCACCGTAGTTGCCATCGACCTCGCCATTTCCGGAGAGTTCGAAGCCGGAGATGTTGGCCGGGGGAACCTGTTCGGCGATGGTGAGCGTGGCCGGGTCGTAGAGATCCCAGTATTCCTGTGGCGCGGAGAAGGGGAGGTGAGGTTTGAAAAACCCGAGTCCGAAGAAAAAGCGTTCGCCAGTTTCCGCGAACCCGCCGAGCCGGGCGATGGCCTCGTCGGCGATGAGTTCGTCCGGGTAGAGTTCGCCGGGCGCGCCGACTTCGCTGTGTGGGCTGACACCTCGCGTCCGGGTCGCACCGCCGGCGTAGCCGAAAAACGAACTCACGGCATCGCCCCAGATCCCGGGAGTCATGTAGGATTCGTCCCAGGCTCCGGGCACCTCGGGCGCGCCTCCCACCAGCCCGCCTGGCTCGTGGCTGATCTTGCCGAGGGCGATCGTCTTGTAGCCCGCGTAGCGGAAGGCTTCGGGCATGGAGTTCGGGGCGCCGGGCATGCCCTCGCCGGGAAAGATGCGCGAGAATGCGTTGTTGCTGGCCGCGTCGGCACTGCGCGGGCGGTGGCCGGTGAGGAGGGCGTAGCGGGAGGCCCCGCAGGTGGCCACCTGCACGTAGTGGTTCTGGAAGAGGCGGCCGGTGGCGGCGAGGTGGTCGATGTGTGGGGTCCGCGCCTCGGGCGCGCCGTAGGCCCCGATCTCCGGGCGGAGGTCATCGACGGCGATGAAGAGGACGTTCGGTGGTGGTGGAGGGGACGGCCCGGCGGCGAGGCGGGCGAAACGCGCCGCGGAACCCGGCGCCGCGAGCGTCTCGGCGTGCGCCGCGATTCCGCCATCGATGCTCGCGGGGGTGGCGGGAACGGTCTCCCCACGGCTCCACCAGGTCAGGTCATCGGAGGTTTCGACCATGAGATCGATATCGTCGGCCGCGATGTTTTCTGCATAGCTCAACGTGGCACCCGCGCCGATCTCGAGCGGGGGCCCGTCCTCCCGTTCTACCGGAGAGCGTGCCTGCGCATATTCGAGCGACGCAGCGGCGCCGTCCTGGTCGCCGTCGTCGAGCAAAGCGTCCGGGGCCAGGCCGAACGAGGTCAGGTAGTCCGCGAGCCGCTGGGTATCTTCGCCCCCCGGCGAGCCGCCGGCGGCGGCGCTGATCCGCCACCCCGACCCGCCCGGCCTTTCGTCGGGTGCGCCGGGGTGGCGCCGGACGAACGAGCGGCCGACGGGCACGTTTTGGGGCCACGAGGAGTCGCCATTGAAATCCACCGAATCGAGCAGGCGCCCGAAGCGGTCGAAGATCCGGAAGCGCTCGGCGGCAGCGATCTCCCCAAGGTAGGAACCGGTGGCAAAGACGGTGCGCTCTCCGGGGGCGAGCGCTCCCGAGCGGGCCAGGGCGACGATGCCCTCGCCGAAGCGGAGGCCGGCGAGGTCGGCCGTGGTGTTGCCCGCGTTGGCGACCTCGATGAACCCGCCGGGCAAGATCTCGGTGATGAGGAGCCGGGCGACCGGCGGCAGGGGCGTGCTCGTCGCGGCGAGGGTAACGACGGTGAACTCCTCGATGTTCATCGAGTCCGCGCCCGTCGCCGGGGTGTTGAGGAGGGCGAATGAATCGAATGCCGGTGCTTCCATGACCGACCACGTGGCGCTGCGCACGGCGGCGGAGGGGCTGCCCAGGCGGGATGTCACGGCGAGGTTGGTCGCCGAAGTCCGTTCCACGGCGATGCTCAGTTCGGCGGCGACGCCGATGGTGAGATCCGTGCCCCCGAACCCGGAGCCGAGCGGGCTGACGCCGGAGATGGTGCTGCACGGGTTGTCGTTCGGGCCGGTGCGGCGGAAGAGCTGCGAGGTGGAGTTGGTGTCGGACGAGACCGAGTAGGTGGCGGTGAATCCCGCCCAGTCGGTGAAGGCTACGTCGGTGTTCGACCCGGCGGGGATGTCCGCATCGCGCCGC
>CAZKYJ010000844.1:0-2818 GCA_964556355.1 uncultured Verrucomicrobiales bacterium
ATGGTCGGCGCACCCGTTTTATCGACGCCCGGCTCGATGCCTACCGCCGGAACCAGGCGCGCTATCCCGCCATCGCGGGGGAGGTGATTCCGGAACCGGTCTTCACCGAGGAGGACTACAGGGATCGCGTGTTAGGCGAGGTGCGAAGGGCGGTAGCCGAGATCGATCCCGACGGCGTCCTCGAGGCCGACTTCCTCAACTCCCGTGGCGCCATCGCCCGCTTCGACCGGGGGTCGATCGAGCTACGGTTGATGGATGCCCAGGAGTGCCCGCGTGCGGACGTCGCCCTCTGTGCCTTGGTCGTCGCGGTGCTCCGGGAGCTGGTGGGCGAGCGCTGGAGCGCGACCGCCGACCAGATGGCGGTCGCGACGAGGCCCTTGGTCGCCGTCCTCGACGCCGCGGTCATCGCGGCGGAACGGGCGCTGATCGCCGACACCGACTATCTCCGCCATTTCGGGATCGACGAACCGATGACGGCGGGGGAGCTGTGGCGGGGCCTCGGCGATCGTGTGGGGGCGGAGCTGGGCGACGTGTCCCGAACCATCGTCGAGGCGGGTTCGTTGGGGCGACGGATCGTCTCGGCGGTGGAAGCCCGTGGCCTGGAGACGAGCTATCGGATGCTCGCCGACTGTCTCCGCAGCAATACCCTGTTCTTGCCATGAGTCGAGACTGTCTTGTCGTGACCTGCGAGCATGCGTCGAATGCCGTGCCCGCATGGCTGGGCGGCCGGTTCGCCTCGGCGCCGGGGCGGGCCGCGCTGCGATCCCATCGCGGATGGGACATTGGGGTGCGGCCGATCTATCGCGCGCTCGCCGCGCCGGCGCGGTTCTCGATCGCTGGAGATGTCAGCCGGCTGGTGGTCGATCTGAACCGCTCGCTCCACCACCGCAAGCTGAGTTCCGAGTTCATGCGAGGGATCGGTTCCCATGAATGGGGGCGCGTCGTTCGGGAGTGCTACCTCCCTTACCGGGGCGCCGTGGACCGCTTTGTCGGCGACGCCATTTCCCACGGGGCTCGGGTCGTGCATCTCTCGGTGCACACGTTCACGCCGGTACTGGACGGGGTGGAGCGTTCGATCGATGTCGGCGTCCTCTACGATCCGGCACGCGGGACCGAGCGGGCACTGGCCGGCCGCTGGCTGGCGGCGCTCGCGCACTCCGGATGGCGCCTGCGGCGGAACGCGCCCTACCGCGGCACGGCCGACGGGGTCGTCACGGCGCTGCGCCGGCGATTCGGCGGCGACGCCTATCTCGGGCTCGAGCTGGAAGTGAGCCAGGCCATCGCCAGCGCCGAGGCCGCGACGGTATTGGCGGATGGGTGGAAATCTGCGAGCACATGGGCGGCGAGCGCGTATGATGCCCGATGAGCAAAGACGACGAACAGCTGCGCCTCCTCGCCATCTTCCACTACGTGTTGGGTGGGATCATCGCACTATTCGCGTGTTTCGCGCTGATCTACGTCGCCATGGGCATCTTCTTTGTCGTGGCTCCGGAGGAGGTGGCGGGCGGCGAGGGGGGGGCTCCGCCGGCGGCATTCGGCTGGCTCTTCGCGACGATCGGTGGAGTGATCTTCCTGCTCGGAGAAGCGCTGGGTCTTGGCGTGGTGCTGGCCGGCCGGGCCATCAGCAAGCGGAAGTGCTACACCTTCGCTTTCGTCGTCGCCTGCATCGAGTGCGCGTTCATGCCCTTTGGCACCGTGCTCGGGATCTTCACCATCATGGCGTTGCAGCGGGATAGCGTGCGGGCGCAGTTCGGGCGCGGCGTCGCGGTATGATCCGCGCGACCCGCGGCCCACGGATCGTCGTTCTGCGGATCCGGCCGTTGCCTATTGCCCCCCGCCCGTGAGCCCTTTGATGTAGGCGACTTCCTCCTCGATGTACGGGGTGCCGTCGGCGCGGAAGATCTCGTGGAACCAGAGGTCGGGCTCGGAGGTGCCGGGCTCCTGCCACGTGGCCCAAGGGTAGTGGGTCTGGGTTTTTCCGGCCACGAATCCCCAGTTGTAGGCGCCGATCTTCTGCTCTTTAAAATATCACATGACGGGGTCGAAGGTACTGCCGTTGGGGCGCGCCATGTATTCGGTGCAGAGGATCGGGCGGCCGTGCTGCTGGAGGATGCCGACACGGTGTTTCACCTCGTCGATGTCACCGTAGCAGTGGAAGCTGATGATGTCGGACTCCTCGATGAGCGTACGGTTGTAGGTGTCGATCTGGTCGTCCGCCCACTCGCGGCGCCAGACGCCGGCGGTGATGGGTTGCGAGGGGTCGGCCTCGCGCGCCCAGGCGAAGAGCTTTTTCGTGAACTGGAGCGCCACGTCCTCTTTCTTGTCGCTGGGCAGCTCGGTGCCGGTCCCGTTTGCGCCGTAGGAGTTGTGGTTCGGGTTGTCGCCCTCGTTGAAGATGTCCCAGGCGATGACGCGGGGGTCGTCCTTGAGGTGGGAGATGAGGCCGCTGAAGTAAGGCTTCATCTCGTCGTGCCGGGCGGGGTCGCCGAGGACGTCTTTGCCGGGGGCTTGAAGCCAGCCGGAGTTGTGAACGTGGGGGGTGGGTTCCTTCTGGGTGCCCAGCTGGGGCTCCGGGTCCCAGACGCCGTCGAATGGCACTAACATAACACCTATGCCGCGCTGCCCGGCGAGGTCGAGGAACCGGTCGAGCCGGTCGAGGAATCCCTCGCGGTCCTGCTCCCAGAGCAGGTTGTGCAGGTAGACGCGGACGGTGTTGAACCCGAGCGCTCCGACCCACCCCAGCTCGCGGTCGATGGTCTCGGGGTCGAAGGTTTCCTCCTGCCACATCTCGAGCTGGTTGATGGCCGTGCTCGGCGAG
>CAZKYJ010000845.1:0-2817 GCA_964556355.1 uncultured Verrucomicrobiales bacterium
GGTCCCGGCCCCAGCGAACGGTGGAGTAGGGTGTTTCGCGCGAGGGGGTCTGTTCGGCGAAGATGGCAACTCCCTGGTCGAAGGTGAGGTCGCCGTAAGTCTGGCCGGGATAGCAGTCGTTTTTCAGTAGGTCGTGGTCGTCCTTGAGGAAATAGGACGCAGCGAGCCGGTGAAAGTTTTGGTTGTAGCGGTAGGAGAACATCCGGTTCCAGCGCTGCCGGGCGGCCGTCGGGTTTTTCGAAAGCGGGTGCAGCCCGTTGTAGTCCTTGTCGTAGTAGAGGACATCGCCGGTGTGGACGAAGAAGTCGGGTCGGACCTGGGCGAGCTCCTCGTAGACGCGGTGGCCGCCGGTGGGGGAATCCTGGGAACCGATCCCCTGGCAGGTGACGATGGCGCCGAAAACGGGAGCGATCATGTTGGCGGCGGGGGCGGTTTTGAAGCTGCCTTCGACGGTGGAAGTGACGGCATCGCCTCCGGCTTCGCGGGACTCGACAGCGAGGCTGTAGGCGGTGCCCGGCACCAGGTCCGACAGCGAGATGAGCCGGGTGAAGTCGCGTCTTGGATCGACCGGGTGCCACGCGGTGCGCTGCGGGGCACTGGCGGAATCGCTGGGGGCGAACGCGACCCGGACTTCGCCGTCGGCACCGGGGGCCGCGGTTTCGACCACCGTCGGGTCGCCGCTTTCGACGGTGGTCAGGCGGGTCCAGATGACCGCGCTCGTCTGGTCGACGGAACCGATCTTGATCCCGGTGCCCTGGAACGGACGCGCGGCGAGTGGCGGGGCGAGGAGGATGAGCGCGGCGCCGAGACTGGGGCCGGAGATCAGTCGGAGAGGGTTCATGCGGCAAGGTGGATCGGGGTCGCGGCTATTTCAAAGCGGTGGGCGGTGCCGGATCGAAGCGGAGTTGGAGGACGAGAGGTGCATGGTCGGAAGCGTCCGAGTGGAGCACGGTCGCATCGTCGACCTGCAGGCCTCGCAGGAAGACGCGGTCGAGCGGCAGGCCGGGATCGATCCCGGCGAGGCGATGGAGCCAGGCCGCGCGCAGGGCTCCGGTTTTCCGGGGGCCGCCGGAGAAAGTGGTGATCTCCCTGAGGCCGTGTGCGTCGGTCACGGCCGAGAGGAGGCGGAGGCGCCGGGGGCTCCAGGTATTAAAATCACCGGCGAAGATGACGGGGCCGTCGTGGGCTGCGATCGAGCGCCCGATGGCGGCGAATTGCCAGCGGAGGCCGATTGGCCACCCGGCCTCGAAGTTCAGGGCATGGGTGTTGATGACGAGGAGCGGTTTCCCTCCGGCGACGGCATGTTTGGTGGCGAGGGAGACCTTCGGAAGGGTGACCACGAACTCCCTCACCGTCGGCAGTCGATGGGCAGAGATGGGTGGCGTCGCCGCATACGTGTGGACGCCGAAAGCGGTGCCTCCGGGCCACGGGAGGTGCCACGCGGGGGCGAAGATGCTCCCGAGTTCTCCGGCAGCTGGGATATCGTCCCGCGATTCTTGGGTGATGGCGAGATCGATCTGGTGGGCACGGACGAGCTCGACAAGGTCGGGGTGCAATCGCGCGGCCGTTGCTTTCTGGATATTCCAGACCGCCACGTTGAGGCTTTCGGACGCGGACAGCGGGATCCCGGTGGAGAACGGGTGCGGACGGGAGACCCCGGTGCCCCGGCAGGCCGACACGGTGACGGCCGCTGCCGCGAGCGCGATGAGGCGTAGGAGGGGCAGAAGCATCGGGCGAGCATCGTACGGGACGGGCGGGGATCAAGGCGGGGGTGATCGGCGACGGGAGCGGCGGCGCGTTGCGCGCCTTGCCGCCCCGGTTATAGTCGCGCGCCGTCGCGATACCGGGCGGGCGAAACCCCTAAATTGATCGAGCACTAAATCTATGGATTGGGAACACCCGTACGCGCTGGCCACAATCGTTCCGGCGGCGGTGCTCCTGCTCTGGTTCGATGCGCGAACGAGCCATCCGATGTCGTCGGGGCGGCGGCGAGCGCTGCTGGTCGTCCGGCTCCTCCTGGTGGCGCTGGTGGCGGCGGCCATCGCGTCGCCGGCGCGGGTGGTGAAGAGCGCCAGCCAGGCCGTCGTCTTCGTGCTCGACCATTCCCGCTCCGAAGGCGAGGGCGGGCTGGGGCGGGTTTACGCCGAGGCCCGGGCGCTGCTGGGAAACCTTCCGGCGGGGCTCCCGGTCGGGTTCGTTAGCGCCGGGGCGAAGCCGGAGATCCTCGCGCCGCCCGGCGAGGGAGAGACGTTGCCCGAAGAGCCGCGTCTCGACCTCCTGGAATCAGCGGGTGCGCAGACGGATCTTTCGGCGGCCGTCGCGATGGCGCAGGGGCTTTTCCCGGCTGGTTCGGCGCGCCACGTCGTCCTCGTCTCCGATGGCCAAGAAACGCGGGGCAGCCTCGTGGCGGCCGCCGAGGACGCGGCGGTATCCGGATTGAAGATCCACGCGCTCCCCGTGGCGGGCGAGCAGCGGCCCGATGTGAGGGTGGCCGCCGTGACGCCGAGCCAGACCCGGATCAACGAGGGAGCCGCTCTCGAACTCGCCGTGCGCATCGAGAGTTCCCTGGCCGGAGAAGGGACGATCAAGCTCTACGAGAACGGGCTGGAGGTCGCCTCGGAGCCGCTCGCGGCCGCCGTTGGCCAGGACCAGACAATCACCTTCAAACGGACCCCCGAGCGCAGGAATATCTACAACTACCGCGCCGTCGTGCAGGGCTTCGAAGGCGATGCGATCCCCGAGAACGACGAGGCCCTGGCCATCGGCGGCGTCCGGGGCAGGCCGCTCTTGCTCTACGGCGAGGGAGAGGCGGAGGCG
>CAZKYJ010000846.1:0-1805 GCA_964556355.1 uncultured Verrucomicrobiales bacterium
CCACCGCGGACCAGCTCAGTCCCCCATCCGTGGAGTAGTCGATGGCAAAGCGGATCTCCGGGTTCGGCGGGGTGCCGGAGGCGTTGTGGCTTGCGGCATAGATCCCGGTGACTTTTTCGCCCCGGGGCGCCGCGAGCTCCAGCGTCACGCCCGATGAATCGAGCTTCCCATCGACGACCTGGGCGAGCGCTTGGTCGCGGTTCGGCCCCGCGGAGACGAGCGCCCGCCCCGACGCCGAATAGGTGATCCGGTTTTCACCGTCATGGAGCCGCGGAATGGTGGCGCCATTGGCCTGGCAGACCGTACGGATCGTGAGGTTGGCATTGGCCAGCTCGGCCGGACCCAGCGCGAAGCGCAGCCAGTACTGCTGGTGCCCCTTGACGCTGTCTGTCAGATCGTTGCCGGACGCCTGCTGCCAAGTCGTCCCGCGGTCGGTTGAGACCTGGACGGGGAGCCGCCTGCTGGCGCCGATCACCAGCCCGTTGCGGCACCCCGGCCGGTAGATCCCCCAGTCGGTGTCGTCCGGTGGGGTGGCGCCGATGACGTAGGGGGAGACGAACGAAAACGTGACATGGTCGGCGCCCTCGTCGAGAACTCCTTCCCGATAGCTGCCGTCGGAGAAATCCGGCCGGTAGGTGAAAACCGCATTGGCGAAACGCACGCGCCCGTCGGAGTGCCCGGCGTCACGCGTGGCCCCGTACATACGCTCCGGCTGATTGACCCAGCTGCGGCTCCGCTCCGGACCGGGGATGCCACCGGTGCGGTAGTTGCGCCCCCAAAAAACGAAGGTCTCGCCGTCGTCGAGGCCGGGCTGGAGATAGCGCCGCAACGACTCCCCGGCACGCAGGTGGACGACGGGAGGCGGTCCTGCGTAGCCCGAGAAATACTCGGCGACCCGGAAGGAGGTGAAGCTGCCGATATCTCCCGGATGGAGCCCGGCGACCCGCCACCCGCGCTGTCGCTCGCTTGCGAACTCAGGATTCCCCAGCGTTTCCAGTGCAGGCATCAGCTCGGCGATCGAGATCAGGCGGGTTCCGCTCTCGTCGAAGACCACCGTGGAGAGGTCGTGGTCGAGGAGAACCCAGCGCCCGGCATCGCCGTAGGCGCCCCCGCGGAGATAGACCTCGAACGAATTGTGCCCCGAAACTCCGACCGAGCGCCCCCGACCATGGCCGAGCAGACCCTGCATCTCCGCGGTCCACTGGGCGTGGGTCGTCCCACAGAGGGCGAATCCGTGCGAGAACAATCCCTGCCAGTACTCCCGGTTCCAATCGGCGTTCTCAAAGCCGCCATCAAAGTAATCCCCACGCCCCTCCTCGCCGTGGGCGTAGTGGGTGTTCCGCCAGAACCACGAGGCCAGCGCGCGATCCTCGTCGCTTTCCACGGCCCCGCCCGTCACCCGCTCCCACAGCTCGGCCTGGGTCTTGGCCAGGCGATCGAAATCGGACATCGCCAGTTCGCCGGGGTACCAGGGGTGGTCGGTCTTGAGCTGGGGATCCCCGATCCCCGCCCGGGCGGGCGCCGGGAAGAGCATCAGGGGCAGGAGCAGCCGGAGCGCGATTCGCATCCCCGAAGGTGCACGGGAACGGGTTGCCGGAAAACCCGTACTTTGGAAGGCTGACGACGGCACCCGCCTCTCCCAACTTGCGGAGGCACTTGCAGGTGCTACGTCCTAGGGATCCGGCCGAGGTTCCTCACCGGCCCCATCCTTCTACCATCGATCACCCGTGCTCGCGATCCCCTCTTCCTACCGCCTCGTAGCCCTCGCCCTCGGCGCCCTCCTCGCCCTGGGCGGCGCGACCTCC
>CAZKYJ010000846.1:1815-2816 GCA_964556355.1 uncultured Verrucomicrobiales bacterium
CTCCACCCCCGCTCTCGCCGAGGGTAAGACCGTCCGGCTGCTGACGGTCGGCAACAGTTTCGCCGAGAATGCGCTCACCTATCTCCCCAAGCTCGCCGCAGCCGCGGGGGACACTCTCGTCGTGGGGAGGGCCAACCTCGGGGGATGTACGATGCAGCGCCATTGGAGTCACGTCGAGCAGTACGAGGCCAACCCCGAGAGCAAGGACGGACGCCCCTACAACAAGGCCGGACAAAGCCTGTCCCAACTCCTCGCCAGCGAGCCTTGGGACTTCGTCACGATCCAGCAGGTCAGCTGGCAAAGCCATGACGTGGCCACCTACCACCCTTACGCCGAGAACCTCCATGCCTACATCAGGGAGCGGGCACCCCAGGCCACCATCCTCATCCACCAGATCTGGGCCTACCGGGTCGATGACCCCCGCTTCACCCCGGCGAATGAGGGGAAAGAACCCCACACCCACAAGGTCATGTACGAACGCGTGCGGGACGCTTACCACACCATCGCCGGCGAGTTGGGGATCGGGATTCTTCCCAGCGGGGACGCCATGTACCTCGCCGATATCGATCCCGTGTGGGGATACCAGCCCGACACGGAATTCGATTTCGAGAACGCGACATCCCCCGACCTCCCCGACCAGGCCCACAGCCTCCACGCGGGGTGGCGCTGGGATAAGAAATCAAATACCCTCAAGCTGGACGGGCACCACGCCGGCCGAGCGGGCAACTATCTGATCGGCTGCGTCTGGTATGAAGCCCTCTTCGATAGCAGCGTCGAGGAGAACACGTTCGTCCCCACGGGACTCGACGACGGTTACGCCCGCTTTTTGCGAACCACGGCCCACCGGAGCGTCCGCGCATTAAAATCGGACGCGACGACCGCCACCGCGTCTCCCTAGGCGCCCCGGCGCCGGAGGCGGGGGGAGTGTGCCGGGTTCCGCCACGCCCGGTCGCGCTTCGCGGCCGGGGGCAATCTCGCCCGCAGGACAACGCCTGCGGGAC
>CAZKYJ010000847.1:0-2814 GCA_964556355.1 uncultured Verrucomicrobiales bacterium
CCGGAACATCTGCCCCGCACCCTCGCAGTCGCTCGCGGTGATGATCGGCGTGTGGACGTAGGTGAAATCGCGCTCTTGGAAGAACCGGTGGACGGCGTAGGCGAGGCGGGAGCGGGTGCGGAAGACGGCGCCGTAGAGGTTGGAGCGTGGCCGGAGGTGGGCGATCGAGCGCAGGAACTCCGGGGTGTGCCCCTTCTTCTGTAGCGGGAAGTCGTCCGGCGCCGTGCCCACCAGGACGATTCGGGCGGCGTGGATCTCAAAAGTCTGGCCTTTCCCCGGGGAGGCGACGAGGCGCCCTTCGATCTCGACGGACGCGCCGGTGGTCATTTTGGGCACGTCCTCATAGCCGGGGATGCCGGCGTCCGCCACGACCTGGAGGTTTTTCAGGCACGAGCCGTCGTTGATCTCAAGGAACGAGAAGGCTTTGGAATCGCGGCGGGTGCGCACCCAGCCTTTGACGAGGACGGCGTCGGCTTCCGTGGAGGCGGCGAGGGCGTGTTTGATGAGGGTGCGTTGCATGGGTGGTTAGATTGTTTTCAACGCCTCGGCCATCCGGGTGAGGCCTTCCATCATGAGGGTGCGGGAGCATCCGAAGTTGAAGCGGACGAATCCGGGGAGGCCGAAGAACGTGCCATCGGAGAGCCCGACCTTGGCCGCTTTCTCGAAGAATCGCGCCGGGTCGTCCAACCCGAGCGAGCGGACGTCCATCCACGCGAGGTAGGTCGATTGCATGGGGAGGAGCTCGACCCCGGGCAGGTCGGATGCGGCGAAGGCGTAGAGCGCGTCGCGGTTCCCCCGGAGGTAGGCGATGAGTTCCTGGCGCCAGGGTTCGCCGTGGCGGTAGGCCGCCTCGCCGGCGAACTGGCCGACGACGTTGACTTCCGAGAGGAAGCCCTGGCCGGCGCGCCGGAATTTGGCGCGGAGGGTGGGGTCCGGTATGACGGCGAGGGAGAACGCGAGGCCCGCGATATTGTAGGTCTTGCTGGGGGCGAACAGGGTGATGGTGCGCTCGGGGAGCGGGTTGTCCGGCGCCGCGGCCGACCGGTGTTTCGCGTCCCGGTCGAGGATGAGGTCGCAGTGGATCTCATCCGAGCAAAGGACGAGTTCGTGCTTCTGGCAGAACGCGTAGAGCGCAGCCATCTCGTCAGCGTCGTAGACGCGCCCGGTGGGGTTGTGGGGGTTGCAGAGGAGGAAGAGCTTGGTGTCCGGACGGATGGCGGCCTCCATGGCAGCAAAATCGAAGGTCCAGCGCCCCTCGCGGACGCACAGGGGAACGTCGGTGAGTCTCCGGTCGGCATTGGCGGGAGCCCCGAGGAACGGGGGGTAGACCGGCGAGCAGGTGATGACCGCGTCGCCCTGGGAGCCGACGGCCCGGCAGGCCATGTTGAGGGCGGGGACGAGACCGGGCAGCCAGACGATCGATTCCTCGGCTGCCGTCACCCCGTGTTCCCGCTGGAGGTAGCCGAGCGTGGCCTCCACCAGGGCGGGGTGGATTTTCCCGTAGCCGAAGACGCCGTGGTCGACCCGCTGGCGCGCGGCGGCCAGCACCTCCGGCGGGTAGGTGAAGTCCATGTCGGCGACCCAGAACGGAAGGACGTCGGTTCCGGCGAACTTGTCCCATTTGAGGCTGCCGGAGCCCCGGCGGTCGGGCGTGGAATCGAATTCGGGAGTGGGTCTGGTCGGGGCGGCGGTAGTCATGGTCGTGGCGGGCGGAAGTGATTCCACGCATCCGGTTCCCGCGCAAGGCGGGTGATGAAAGGTCGAATTCCGGAACTCGTATACTCGCGGGTGAATTTGGAGGCGTAAGGCCGTAATCCAATTGCTATTCACTGATTACTCCCCCTGATGACCGAAACCGACCACTCGGAGCCTGCCATTGTCGATGCCCAACCCCGGCGCCGTTCGGGGCTCGTGTGGGCTCTCGCGCTGGGTGCGACCTACTTCACGGCGCTCGGCGTGCTCTGGATCGCCATGCGGAGCGGCGAGGGGGCGCGCGCCAACGAATGGGTGACGTTTCTCGGCCGCTTCCACTTCCTCGCCCTGCACATCCCGATCGGGATGCTCGCCCTCGCCGGCGCCGTGGAAGTGATGGCGATCTTCAAGAACGCGCGCCCCGCGCTGGCCGCCCAGACGTTAATCCTCTGGTTCTCGCTCCTTGGTGCTATCGGAGCGACAATCTTCGGCTACCTTCTTTCCCAGTCCGGCGGCTACGGCGAAACGCTATTGGATCGCCACCTCTGGACGGGGATCGGGGTGGCCGGTGGCTGCCTTCTCACCCTAACAGTTAAGATTATGTACGACCAAACCCGCTCTATCGGACTCAACATCCTCTACAAGACGCTGCTCCTCGCGACCGTCGTGACCCTGTTTTTCGCCAGCCATTTCGGGGGCTCGCTGACCCACGGGGAGGACTTCCTGACCAAGCACATGCCCGATGACCTGAAGGAGCTCGTCGGGATCGCCGTCGCCGGCAAGGTCGAGGCGGGCGCCGACGCCGTCTCTCCGGATGAGCTGGTCGCCTACTACGATGTTGTCGTGCCGATCCTGGAGGCGAAATGCTGGTCCTGCCACCAGGAGAGCAAGCACAAGGGAGACCTCCGCATGGACACCTTCGCCCTCCTCATGAAAGGCGGCGACTACGGCGAGCCGGTCATCCCCGGCGACCCGGATGCCAGCGAGCTCTACTATCGTCTCACCACCGACGACGAGGACGAGCGCATGCCCCCAGAGGACAAGGAGCAGATGACGCCCGAGGAGATCGAGATCGTCAAATGGTTGATCGCGACGGGTGCGCACGAGAACAAGAAGCTCTCC
>CAZKYJ010000848.1:0-2803 GCA_964556355.1 uncultured Verrucomicrobiales bacterium
GGCGCGGCCTTCGTGGATCTCGTCGAAGCGACAGACGGGGATCCACCCCCCGCTGCCGGCCGCGTCGGGGGCGGGCTCGTCGAGCTTGCGCCCGCCGAATCCGGCCATGAGATGGAGTCCTAACACAACCACCATACCCGCGCCAAGGAGGAGCGGGTAAAGCATCGAGCGCTCGGCCTGGAGGGCCCCGAAAGCCACGTGGACGACGAGCGCGGCGTAGGCGAGATAGACCGCCATGTGCAGCATCTTCCAGACGGGGGCACCGAGGTTCGCCAGCCAGAAGTCGTGGCTGGTGGCGGCCATGAGGAAGAGGACGAAGAGGGCGATGGCGCCGAAGGCTTGGAAGGGGAAGCGCTGGAGGTCGCCGATGTCGCCGTCGGAGAAAATCGAGAAGATCGGGTTGAGGTCGCCGCCGACGTGGTAGGTGGCGAGGACGAGGACACCGTGGATGAGTGCGAGGAGGAAACAGGTGACCCCGAGGTGCCGGCGGTTGTAGAGCAGCGGGAGGAAACGGCAGTCCATCCGGGCGAGCGGGCCGATGCAGAGGATGACGTGCAGCAGCAGGAGGGCCCCCGTCCCGAAGGCGCGGATCAGCGCGATCTCGGCGGTGATGGTGGGGATGCGCAAGAAGGTCAGCGCGAGGAACACCGCGAGGAACAGGCCCACGGACGCGGCGAGCACGGTGTCGTAAACTTTCTTCTGCCGGTTCCAGAGGACGGCTTTGTACTGGGCGCTCATCGGACGGTGAAAGGGGCGGAATCGACGACCCGGCCACCCGCCAGGCTGAAAAGGACGAGGTGGCCCGAGTTCGGCTCGACCCCGTCGGGTAGGGCGAAGACTTCGACGGGGCGTTCGCTGAACGTGCCGATGAGATACGAACCCGCCCCGGGGAGCGCGTCCGTGACCTCGTTGGGCGTCCAGTAGAGGTGGAGATCGGGATCAACGCTGTCGAACGTCTTGTCCACCACGAGGAAGCGGGTCCCTTCCGGACCGGTCCCGATCTTCGCCGTGAACCGGGTTCCGAGGTAGGTGATGCCGATCCCGGTCGTGATGGAATCCGGCGAAGGCGGATTGATCGCCCGGACGGGGGCGGCCCTGGTCGCCTTGGGCGCCCGGCTGCTCAGCCCGGCGGCCAGCGCGACGGGCAGCGCGACGGCCAGGCCGACGAAAAGCCAGCGGTGGGTGCTGCGGAGCGGGCGGATCATGGCGCTTCGTCGGATGCGGGGGCGGCGGTGGGTGGCGTGGAATCCGGGGCGTGAGAGCGCGCCCGGCGACGGTGGGAGTTCGACTCGCCCGGGGGGCGTGCCCTCCCAGACTTCCAGCGGAGGGCGAGCATCGGCCAGAAGACCGCGCTGCCCGGGACGATGAGCAGGCGGAAGCCCCAGCCGGCCCCGCATGCCGCAGGGTCGACGGAGGTCACCCCCCGGGAGGCGAAGGCGATGCCGAAGACCAGTCCGACGGCCAAGTAGATACCGAGAATGGTGAGGGCGAGTTCCATCAGGACGGATAATCGTTGGTGGTGCGCTGCATCGTTAGGCGGTGCCTACTGAGCGCCCCCGAGTGGAAAAATGCAAGTGCTAGAAGGAATAGTATCGGGCGGATACTTCTCCTGACCGCCGAAGCCATGAAATCGATCCCAATTCCCACCGCGGCGGCGGCGCTCGCGCTCGCTGCCTGCCTCCTCCCTTCCGCCTGTCGGGCCGCCGACGGGAGCCACCCGGAACTCGGCAATGTAAAATGGGGGCGCGATTTCGGCGTTGCCCTCGCCCAGTCGAAGGCGTCGGGCAAGCCGGTGCTGCTGTTGTTTCAGGAAGTCCCCGGCTGTTCGGGATGCAAAGCCTTCGGTCAGGAGGTGCTGTCGAATCCGGCCATCGTCAAGGCGGCCCAGGATGCCTTCGTCCCCGTGGCCATCTTCAACAACCGTGGCGGTGAGGACAAGAAAGTCCTCGAGCGCTACAACGAGCCCGCATGGAACTACCAGGTCGCGCGTTTCGTCGATGCCGAGGGCAAGGACATCATCCCGCGCAAAGACAAGGTGTGGACCACCGGAGCAATGGCCGAGCGCATGGTGGCCGCTCTGGAAAAGGCAGGCCGCCCCGTCCCGGGCTACCTCGCCGCCATGGCCGGGAAGTCGCAGGTCGGCGCGGAAGCCCCTGCCCCGCCGCCCGCCCCGCGCGAGGCCGTCTTTGCCATGAGTTGTTTCTGGGAGGGCGAGGCGCGGCTCGGGCGGCTCGCCGGCGTGCTCGAAACCGAGGCCGGTTGGCTCGGCGGACGGGAGGTGGTCAAAGTCGTCTTCGACCCCGCTACCGTCGGCGCCGCCAAGCTCGTGAAGACCGCCGAGTCACTCGACTGCGCCCGCGTCAGCTATTTCGAAAACGCGGCCGACGCCGCCGATGCCAAAACGGTCGCCAAGAACTCGGTGGGCACGACGTTGCGCGGTTATACCATCGCCGCGGAACGCGACCAGAAAGTCTACCTCAAGCGCTCGCCCTACGCCGCGATCGCGCTTTCCCCCCAACAGGCGACAAAACTCAACGCCGCCCTCCGCTTCGGCCAAGGCAGCGAGGTCGCCGCCCAAATTTTGACGGAATCGCAGCGTGCGAAACTGGCCAAACAGTGAAATCTTGCTCTACCGATGAACACCAAACGATCGAACACACCCACCGGATTCCTCACCGCCCTCGCGCTCATGGTCCTTGCGCTCCTTCCCGCGATGGGAGAAACCCTCGCCGAGGGCACCTGGACGAACAAAGGCTACGGCGTGGCCGGGAAGTGGAGCATCGAGAAGGAGGGCGGCAAGGCC
>CAZKYJ010000849.1:0-2802 GCA_964556355.1 uncultured Verrucomicrobiales bacterium
ATCTACGAGTTCAAATCGTGGCGGACGGCTTTCGTTCATACCGACACGCGGGGATATCCAGCGCGGTGGGGAAAGCTTTCGGCAGCCGCCGAGGATCGCCCCGGTGACGGTTCCGCGCGAGTCGCGGTCACCCTTTCTGTGGGCGGCGATGGCCACGGGCACGGGAGGGAGTAGCCATGAATAGATCGACTCTCAGACCGCTCGTCGCCGGCCTTGCCGCGCTTGCTACACTCCCCTTCAGCGGCGGGGCGCACGCCCGGCTCGGGGGCAGTGCGGCGGCACCCATCGCCAGCCAGACCAACGAGCATCCGTTCCTTTTTTCACTACCGGCTCCCCGGGGGCGGATCCTCGACCGGAACGGGGAAGTCCTCGCCAATAGCAAGGTCGTCTACCGGGCGAGCCTCGCCGTCCCCCTCGAGGAGGGCGAGACGGCGGATTCCTTCGCCGCCGAAGTACTCGCGCGCGCCACCGCGCTCCAGGGCACCATCCCCGAGCTGGCTCCCCCGTCGGCGGAGGCGATCCGCAGCCATTTCGAACACCGGCGCCTGCTGCCCATCACCCTCGCGAATACGCTTTCAGAAAACGGGAGATCGGTGGCCGCGGGCCTGGATGATGGCGAACGGCGTGGCTTGCGGGTACAGCCTTGGTGGGTGCGCCACTACCCGTCCGGGCCGGTCGCGGCCCACACCCTCGGCTACGTGACCCGGACCGGGCCGCCCCTGGCAGGACCGCTGCACGAGGGAGAGCTCCTCTGGCCGGAGGTCGAGGGGCGCGCCGGGTTGGAAGCATGGTTCAACAAGAGCCTCACGGGCGAGGCCGGCACGCTCAGCGTCACGCTCGGCGAGGAGGGCGACGTCGTGCGCGAGGAGGTTGCGGTGGTGGCCACGCCCGGCGCCGACGTCGTGACCGCACTCGATATCCGCCTGCAGAAGGTGGCCGAAGGGGCGCTGGAATCGAGCGGGCATGCCGGTGCCATCGTCGTGATCGACCCCGTCAGCGGCGACATCGTCGCCATGGCCTCCCGGCCGACATTCGACCCGGCGAGCTTTGTCCCCGCTATCAGCGAGGCGGACTTCGCCCGCTTGGAGGGCGATCCGGGGAAGCCGCTTTTTCCGCGGGCGGTCGCGGGCGAGTATCCACCGGGCTCCGTCTTCAAGCCCGTGATGGCGCTCGGCGCCATGGACCGTGGCGCCGTGAACGCCTACACCACCTATGCCGTCGGCCCGTATCTGGAGATTGACGGCCGCCGCTTCCACAACTGGTCGGACGACGACAACGGCCTCTACGATTTGAAGGCGGCGCTCGTGCGCTCGCAGAACACCTGGTTCTTCCAGGCGGCCATCGACACCGGCGACGGCCCCATCCTCTGGGCGGCCCGGCAGCTGGGCTATGCCGAGGCTCCCAAGATCCCGCTCCCGTCGGTGGCCGCAGGCCTGCTTCCGGAAAAGGTGCCGTCTTCCCAGGGCCTGGCCAACCTGGCCATCGGCCAGGGCGACGTGCTGGCCTCGCCTCTCCAGGTCGCGCTTTCCATGGCGGGGATCGCCAATGGCAACTACCTGCCGCGCCCCCGCCTCGTGATCGACGTCCAGTCCGGAGGCGGCGCCGTCCTGCGGGAGGCGCCGGTGGCGCGACGGAACCTCCTCGGCTTCTATACCAACAGCCTCCGCGCCGTCCACTCCGGACTGCAGGGCGTGGTCAACCACGCGCAGGGCACGGCCAAGGCGGCGCGCCTCGCCGCGCCCACCGTTTTCGGAAAGACCGGCACCGCCCAGTGGAAAGGAGCCGGCGGCGCCGCCGAGTCCAGCGTCGCGTGGTTCGCCGGGTTCGTTAAGGAATGCGCCCCCCCGCTGGCATTTGTTGTTATGCTAGAAGGAGAGCCGGGAGAAAAGATCTTCGGCGGTAGCGCCGCGGCCCCGGTGGCGGGCCGGTTTCTCGAGACCGTTTTCGCCGCCCCCGGCGACTTCGGGATCGGCCTCCGGGACGGGAGGGCGCGCGCGTTCACGCCGGTGGACGACACGCCGCTCGGCCACCAGCGCCCGGCGATCGATCCGGCGGGCGTGCCCCGCGCGATCCCGCTGGCCACCGCCTCCCCGGAGCCGCCCCGCGGCGTCCCCCGCGACGAGAGGAATATCCCCAAGGCGGTTCCCGTGGAGCCCATCGCCCAGGCCCCCCCGGTGGCGCGGCCATTCCGCGGATCCCCGAAGCTCCGAGAACGCTATGCCCGCTAGTCCGCCTGTCCCCAATGGATCAAACCGTCCCCGCAGACGCGGCATCGCCCGCGTCTCAGGTTGGTTCCGCCACCGTCGCAAGCCGATCGTCGCCACCGTCGGCTCCCTCGCGATGTTGGGGCTCGCCGTCGTGGTTGTCGGCGCTATCCACTACCACGGGAAGGCAGAGCAGTACGATCTCGACCAACTGGCCGCGGTACGCAAAGGGTTCGCCGTCCGCGATTCCTCCGGCCTGGAGGTAGGGACGCTTTTTGCCGAGAACCAGCGCCCGGTCGCTCTCGGGGAAGTTCCGCTGCACTTTATCGATGCCCTCATCGCTACCGAGGACTCCCGGTTCTTCCAACACGACGGCGTCGACTGGCGGGGCGTGGCCCGGGCGGCGGTTGCCAACCTCCAGGCCATGGGGATTTCCGAGGGTGGTAGCACGATCACCCAACAGCTCGCCCGACAGGCTTTCAGTCTCACGGGGCGCACTTTCGATCGCAAGTTCACCGAGCTCTTCGTGGCCAAGCGCATCGAAGACCGGTTTTCCAAAGAGCAGATCCTTGAGCGCTACCTCAATAGGATCTATCTC
>CAZKYJ010000850.1:0-2800 GCA_964556355.1 uncultured Verrucomicrobiales bacterium
CCTCGCGCCGCTTCTGCGTCACCGACACCGCCGTGGGGGCGCTGTACGGGGAGACTAGAGCCGAGAATTTTCTCAGATCGGTCACCGAACTTCTCCTGCGGGGCAGGAAACGAGACGCGTCGGGTCTTCTCGAACCGTTCCTCGCGAGAATTGGGGATTTATCGAGCTTCGTGCGAGATATCAAATGGCGGTTCACGGCCTACTACAACGGTCGCAACGCGCGGGGAGGAACGCTTTGGGAAGGCCGGTTTCGTAGCGTGGTTCTCGAGGGCGGGAGACGCGCGCTCGAGACGGTGTGCGCCTATGTAGATCTCAATCCCGTGCGCGCCGGGATCGTCTCCGATCCTGCGGATTACCCGTTCTCCGGATATGGCAAAGCGGTGGCCGGTGACAAATCGGCGCGTGATGGTCTGCGCCGGGTGGCCGAGACGGCGCCGTCTGATGAGCGGAAGGGGCCGGAAGACTGGGCTGCCGTCCAAGCGCGCTACCGTCTACTTCTCTACGGAGCGGGCGAGGGTCGAGGGCTCACCCAAGAGCAAGTGGATCGTGCGATGACGGAGGGGGGCGTGCTTTCGCGGGCGGAGCTCATACGGCATCGTGTGCGCTATTTTACCTCGGGAGCAGCCATCGGTGGCGAAGAGTTTCTCGAGGGTCTCTTTGAGGCACGGCGAGACTTCTTCGGGACTCGGCGCCGGAAAGGATCGCGATCCATGCGGGGCGGTGACTGGGGCGGGTTGCGAGCGCTTCGAGATGTCGGTAAAACGCCCGAACCGGCGGAAACAAGCCCCCGTTCGAGCTAGAATGGGCGGCTCGCAGGCCGTAGCTGCCTCGGCTCGCACACCCTTCTCACGCAGTGTTCCCATGTCTCTTCGCCGGTAAGGATCGCTATCTGCACGCGCAGGAAGTAAACGGGGATCGGGCCGTCTTCGAGCTTGGGAAACCGCACGGCATCCTTCTCGGTAGTGACGATCATATCGACGTCGCGCTCGACGCACCGGCGGATGAAATCGCGGATCTCTTTCTCGGAGAATCGGTGGTGGTCGGCAAACCGGCGGCGAATATCGATGCGCGCGCCAAGCTTCTCCAGCCCGCTCTCAAAACTCTCGGGGACGGCGATGCCACTGATGCAACCGATGTATTTTCCCTCGAGCTTCTCGAGCGGGACATGCTGTGTGGTGGCCGCGTTTTCGAGATAGAGCGGGCGGTGGGTGCACTCGATGATCTCCGCCGTCCGGTTGTAGCGCCGGATGCGGGCAACGAGTTCGTCGTTGGGCTCACCGTTGCACTTGGTGATGAAAATGTAGCTCGCACGCCTAAGGCTGCGCGGAGGTTCCCGGAGTGTTCCTCGCGGAAGTAGATACTCGTTGCCGAATGGGTGGTAGCGGTCGACCAATACGATGTCCAGCCTGCGCCGCAGTTTGAGATACTGGAGCCCGTCGTCGAGCAAGAGGGTATCCGCGCCGAACTCGCGGATCGCATGCTTCCCTGCCTTGACCCTGTCTTTGTCGACGACGACGGGAACGTCCTTAAGGTTGTGCGCGAGCATGTAGGGTTCATCACCGGCGGTGCGCGAGTCGAGCAACACCGACTTTCCATCGCATACCACCCGCGGGGGGTCCACGAACGTCCGCCCGGCGAACCGGTCGCGGAGCCTTCGGAGCAGGGGGGGTTTCACGCTCTTATAACCCCGACTGAGGATGGCGACCCGCCGTCCGCCGTCGGTCAGTGCCCGGGCGAACATCTCGACGACGGGGGTTTTGCCGGTGCCCCCGACGGTCAGGTTGCCGATGCTGATGACCATGCAGCCGAGGTTGTTCTCCCGCAGCATTCGCGTGCGGTAGAACTTCAGCCGAAGGAGGACGAGCCCGGCGTAGACCTTGGACAGCCCGCCGAGAATAAACCGGAGCATCGCGGCCTTCGCCCCCCGCCGCCGGTTGAGGATGACTTCGATGGCGAACTGCTCCAGCCCCTCGAGTGTCTCTTTCACTTGGCCTCGATGACGGTGGCTCCGCCGGTATCGGCTTCTACGATGACGACGCGGGCATCGCCCTCGAAAGCGGCCTGCATGGCCACTCCCACGCAGGCGGCGTCGCCGCCGTAAACGAGACAGGCCAAAGTCGATCCTGAGCCACTGAGAAATCCGCCGAGCGCTCCCGCCGCGGTGCCGGCGGCGATGGCCGCCTCCATGCGGGGGATCAGGTGGGCGCGGAACGGTTGGTGGAGGTGATCGATGAAAGTGCCGCGGAGCTTTGCGTAGTCGCGGGAAGCGAACGCGGCGGTTATGACGGCGGCGTTGCCGACGTTGACTACCGCGTCGCGTCGGCCGATGGCGTCGGGGAGAACCGCCCGCGCCGCCTCCGTCAACACCTCGAAATCTGGGATCAGCAGGACGAACTTCAGCTCTGGACCGACCGGAAAACGCAGCACCTGGCCGCCGCAGCCCGCTACCACGAATCCGCCGAAGGCTCCGGGACCCGCATTGTCCGGGTGTCCCTCGAGCGTGGTGCAGAGTTCGAATAATGCCTGCCGGTCGAGCGGTTCCCCGGCCACTGCATTGAGCCCGGCCAGTATCCCGAGCCGCACCGTGACGCTGCTCCCGAGACCGCGGGATTCTGGAACGTCGCCCGCGACCGACCAGGAGAAACCGAACGCTTTTCCGCCCGCGCGCTCGAAAAATGCGGCGGCGGTGGCTTCGCCCATCCCGTGGGCCGGGGTCGCCGCGAGGGCGGCGCCCGGTGCCGCGCGCTCGACGGTGACTTCGTTGTAGAGGGCGAGGGCGACGCCGAGACAGGCGGAGCCC
>CAZKYJ010000851.1:0-2793 GCA_964556355.1 uncultured Verrucomicrobiales bacterium
CGCAGTTCTCCGGGTGCACGTCGCCGATGGTGAAGACGTTGGGGAGGTGGGAGTCGATACCGGCGTAGTCGCGGTAGTAGAGCAGCGCGGTGCCCCGGAAGAAGGCGAACGGGTCGCCGGCGAGCTTGTCGAATTTTTCCTGAGCCCCCTCGGGCCGGTTCTGGATGCGGAATTGGTGATCTTCGCGGAGGGTATCGCGCACATAGTGGCGGCGCGCGTCTGGAGAGAGTTGCGTCGGTGGGCAGGCCACGGCGCCGGAAGCTCGTTGGAGGGCAAAATCGGCGAAAGCCTCGCGGCGGTCGAGGTCACGGTGGGTATCGGGGATGATGATCATGGGCTGTGCCGGTCATAACGTCCGAGAAAGCCGGACGGACGGCCCCGCGACCATGGTGTCCGCCTGCGCTACCGCGCGGGATCGAGGGCGGTTTTCAGGAACGGCGCGGTGCGGGAGGCCTTGGCTTCCGCCACCGCTTCCGGCGTGCCCGACGCCACGAGGGTGCCGCCGGCGGCCCCCGCCTCCGGTCCGATATCGAGGATGTAGTCGGCCTCGGCCATGACGTCGAGGTTGTGCTCGATGACGATGACGGTGTTGCCCTTGTCCACCAGGCGGTGGAGGACGTCGATCAGCTTGGCCACATCGGTCATGTGGAGCCCGATGGTGGGCTCCTCGATGAGATAGAGGTTCCCTTTCGGGGTCTGGTTCTTGCGGATGCGGGTGTGCTCGGCACGCCCCTGGCCGCGGGTGAGCTCGGTGACGAGCTTGATCCGCTGTGCCTCTCCGCCGGAGAGGGTCGGGCTGGGCTGGCCGAGCTGGAGGTAGCCGGTCCCGGTGTCATTGAGCAGGGCCAGAGCGCGGTGGATCTTCGGGTTCGATTCGAAGAAGTCGGCGGCTTCGGCGATACTCATCTGCATGATCTGGCCGATGTTTTTGTCGTGGTACTCGACCTCCAGCGTGGCGTCGTTGTAGCGGAGCCCTTGGCAGTCCTCACAGGGAACCCAGGTGGTGGGGAGGAAGGTCATCTCCAGCTTGATGGCACCGTTGCCCTTGCAGGTCTCACAGCGCCCGCCGTCGGTGTTGAAGGAAAAGCGCGACGGCGTGTAGCCGCGCATGCGGGCGAGGGGGACACCGGAGAAGAGTTTGCGGATCTCGTCGAAGACTTTGATATAGGTGGCCGGGCAGGAGCGGGACGTCTTGCCGATGGGGGATTGGTCGACCTCGTAGATCGCTGCGAGGTCACCGGCGCCGCCCAGCGACCTTGCCGCGATCGACGCCGGGAGCTCGGAGATCGGCGATGGGGTTTTCTTGGCCAGCGCATGTTTCACCGCCGGGTGGAGGACGCCGCGCATGAGCGTGGATTTTCCGGAGCCGGAAATGCCCGTGATCACGGTGAGGCGGGCTAGGGGGATTTGGACATCGATGTTTTTGAGGTTGTTGGCGGTAGCGCCTTTAATCTTCAGCCAGCCGGATTTCGCGCGGGGGCTGGGCAGCGGTCTCCGCCCTTCGCGCGAAGGGTGTTGGTCGTGTTTCTGTAGCGCCGCTAAAGTCGGGGACCCGACCTTCGAGCCGCGTACCCCGGTCTCCGGCTTCCCCCGAAAAACGAGCTCGCCGCCAAAACGTCCCGCCCCCGGCCCGAGATCCAGCAGGGTGTCAGCCCGGGCGATGGTGTCCCCGTCGTGCTCGACGACGAGGAGGGAGTTCCCTTTCCTCTGAAGGTTTGTCAGGGTGTCGAGGAGCTGGGCGTTGTCGCGGGGATGGAGGCCGATGGTCGGCTCGTCGAGGACGTAGAGCACCCCGGTGAGGTTGGAGCCGAGCTGGGCGGCGAGGCGGATGCGCTGCGCCTCGCCGCCGGAGAGCGTCTTGGCGGAGCGGGATAGCTGGAGGTAGCCGAGGCCGACCTCCTCCATGAACTTGAGGCGCTGGGTGATCTCGGGAAGGATGTCCCGGGCGATCGTTTTCTCGCGGCCTCGGAAGGCGAGTGCCGCGACTTTCTCCCGCGCCTCGCGGACGGAGAGGGCGGCGATCTTTTGGATGGGATGGCCGTCGACAAGGACGTGGCGGGCATCCTCGTTGATCCGCGCCCCGTGGCATGACGGGCAGGGTACGAGGTCGGCCGCATCGGCGCGGGCGATACGGTTTTCCTCGTCCATCTCAGCGGCCATCACGGAGTCGAAGCGGTCCGTTTCGAGGATGCGGGCGCGCGCCTTTTTGGCGACGACCCCGTAGCCCCGGCAGTCGCGGCACCAGCCATGCGGGCTGTTGTAGCTGAACATCCGCGGATCGAGATCCTCGAACGACTTGCCGGTGGCCGGGCTGACCATGCGGGTGGACAGCGTGCGGACAGGGGCGGTGCCGACGATGATTTTCAAGGTGCCCTTGCCGAGTTTCAACGCCTCGTCGGTCGCGGCCCGGAGCTCGGCCATCGGGGTTCGCGACCGGGCGGCGAACTCGGTGACCACGACGTCGATATCGTGTTCGCGAAACCGTTCGAGCCGCTGGAAGCCTTCGATGGGCATGAACTCCCCGTCGACGAGGAGGTGCGTGTAGCCCTTCTTGCCAGCCCACGCCGCGACTTCGGTGTGGTAGCCTTTGCGGCCCTTGACCAGGGGGGCGAGGATGGTCACGGTGGCGCGCTCGGTCTGCTTCCCGATCTCCTCGACGATGGCGGCGGCGGTTTGCGAGATGACGGGAACCCCGGACTCCGGGCAGTGCTGGGTACCAACCTTCGACCAGAGGAGGCGGAGGAACTGCCAGACTTCGGTGACGGTGGCGACGGTGGACTTCCCCCCGCCTTG
>CAZKYJ010000852.1:0-2789 GCA_964556355.1 uncultured Verrucomicrobiales bacterium
GCTCGCGGGTGGGCTCGAGGATGAGGCAGCGGAGTTTCCCGTGTCCGCCGAGGCGGGTGAAGGTCGGGAGCATGAAGGCGGCCGTCTTGCCGGTGCCGGTCTGGGAGGCGCCGATGACATCGCGCCCGCCGAGGACGAGGGGGATCGACTGGGCCTGGATGGGCGTGGGCTCGGTGTAGCCGAGGTCGGTGACGCCTTGGAGGGCCTCCGGGGAGAGGCCGAGATCTTGGAAATACATAGTGATTCAGTTCTTGATGGTGGGCTCACCCGGCGGACTTCGCCGGGGGAGAACGGGCACACTGGCGGTGTACGCGGGAATGTCTAGGGGAAAGCGGGGCGCCCGGTAGGAAGCCGGGGCCACGGCGGAGCGGCGGGTGGCGGGGAGGGGTCGCCGCCTAATCGTAGCGGCGGATATTCGCCTTCTCCCGGAGCCCGTCGATCCACTTCTTCTCCGCGGCCGCCCGTTTCTTCTGGAGCACGAGCTTGTTCAGCGTGTCTTCCAACTCGCTACGGGGAGGCAGCTTGCCGAGCTGCTTGCCCTCGACCCAGAGGATGTAAAAGCTGGACGGATCCTCGATGACGTCGCTGATCTGGTCGTCCTTCATGGCGAATGCTGCGGCGGTGAGGCGCTTGTTGAGCTGCCCGTCGCCGATCCAGCCGCGGTCGCCCCCCTCTTCCGCGGCGCTGTCGGCGGAGTAGGTTTTGGCCTCGGAGGCAAAGTCGGCACCGTTGACGAGCCGGCGGCGGATCTCTTCGGCGAGCTTGCGCTGGTCCTCGACGGTGATGGCCGGGTTTCCCGTGTATTTGGGCATGGTGACGGTGCGGAGTTTGACAAAACTTTTCTCCCGGAACTGATCCTTGTTTTCGTTGTAGTAATCGTCCCGCTCGCCGGGGGTAGGGGGCGGGATGTTACGGGTCTCGCCGGCCCTCATGTACTGGACGATGAGCATCTTTTCGCGGAGTTCGCGGAAGAGCTTGTTCGTCATGCCGGTCTTTTTCAGCTCATCGAGAAACTTGGTGCGGTCGCCCCCGAAGCGGTCGCGGATGAAGCCGTCGATTGCCTCGTCGAGATACTGTTTTTTAAGGACACCCCCGTTCTTCTCGAACTCGCTGAGGATCAGCTCGCGGTCGATGAGATCTTGGAGGGCTTCGGACTCGAGTTTGGAGACGGCCTCGCGGAACTCCTCGCCCCCCGCCGGGTACTGCTGGGTCAGGAGAAACGCCTGGGCCTGGACGGCGTTCCGTACCTCGGACTTGGTGATGGGCTTACCGTTGACGACGGCGGCCAGGCCGTTGACCTCCTCGGCGGCGGGCGAGAAGACCGGCGAGAATGCTCCGGCGAGGAGGGCGATAAGAACGTGGGCGCGCATGGCTATGATATTCAAAGTGTCTTTACCATAGTGATGGCCTCGCGCAAGCGACCGGCGGGTGACGGTGCCGCCAGCCGGGGGAACTTCCCGTCGAGCAAAATGTAGTCCGCATTACGCTGGAGCATAAGCTTGGGATCGTTGATCTCGACGGACGAAATGCCGGCATGGGCCGCGGTGATGCGCAGTTCCGTCGCGGCGACGAGGTTTTCGGCAGGCTCGGGGACCGGGCCGAAGCGGTCGCGCCAGGCCGCGGTGGTCGCTCGGAGTTCTTTGAGCGTGGAGGCCTCGGCGAGATCCCGGTAGGCGGAGATCCGCTGGCCTGCCTCGGTCATATAGGCGGTGGGAATGAAGGCGGGGAGACCGGAGCGGGGCTCCCGCGCATGGGCCGATTCGGAGAGGGAGAGGAAGTTGACGTGGAGGGCGACATCGGTCCGGCGCTGTCCCCGTTTTCCCTGGAGCTTGCCGACGGATCGCTTGAGCAGTTTGCAGTAGAGGTCGAAGCCGACGGCGGTGATGTGGCCGCTTTGTTGGAGGCCGAGGAGGTTGCCGGCCCCGCGGATCTCCAGGTCACGCATGGCGATCTTGAACCCGGATCCGAGCGAGGTGTACTGCTTGATGGCGTTGATGCGTTTCCGCGCGTCGCCGGTGGCGCCCATGAGATCGCGTGGCAGCATGAGGATGGCGTAGGCGCGGACGCCGGAGCGGCCGACCCGCCCGCGGAGCTGGTAGAGATCGGCTAGGCCGAAGCGGTCGGCACGGTCGATAATGATGGTGTTGGCGTTGGGGATGTCGAGGCCCGACTCGATGATGGTGGTGCAGAGGAGGACGTCAGCCTCGCCCCGGACGAAGGCGTGCATGACCTCCTCGAGCACCCCCTGCTCCATCTGGCCATGGCCGATGATGACGCGGACGCCCGGGCAGAGCTTCTCGATCTTCACCTTCATGTTCTCGATCGACATGACCCGGTTGTGGAGGAAGTAGACCTGCCCGCCGCGGGCGACCTCGCGATCGATGGCCGAACGCATGATCCGTTCGTCGTAGGGGCAGATCGAGGTGTGGACGGGGATGCGGTTGGGCGGTGGGGTCTCGATGGTGGACATGTCCCGGGCGCCCATGAGCGACAGGTAGAGCGTGCGCGGGATGGGCGTGGCCGATAGCGTGAGGACATCGACGCGGCGGAAGAGGTCTTTGAAGCGTTCCTTGTGTTTGACGCCGAACCGCTGCTCCTCGTCGACCACGACGAGGCCGAGGTTCTTGTAGGCGACGTCTTTGGAAATCAGGCGGTGGGTGCCGACGACGATATCGACGCTTCCGGCGGCGAGTTCGCGGACGACTTTGCGCTGCTGGGCGGCGGTGCGGAAGCGCGAGAGGAGCTCGATGGTCACGGGGTAGTCGGACATCCGTTCGCGGAACGTCTCG
>CAZKYJ010000853.1:0-2785 GCA_964556355.1 uncultured Verrucomicrobiales bacterium
GGATTCGGCGATCTCCGCGAACCCCGACGACGCGGGGACGCTTCTCCGCGGTGCGTTTGCGGGGCTCGGGAACGATCCCGAACACTGCCAGGAGACGCTGCTCTACCTGACGATCCGTCATCCCGAACTCGCCGAGCCTCTCGCGCATGCCGCCGGGACGATCAACCCGGAGACCATGACGTTCCTGCGCTAGGCATGCGGCAGGCCACCGTTGGCCGTCAGAACTGTTCGTTGAAGAGGTAGTGGAAGAAATCGGTCGATCTCTTCCAGAGCGGGCGCCGTTTCCACTCGTCGAGCGTCCGTTCCTCGCACTTTTCAATATTGCTGTCGAAAATCGCGTCGAGCTCTGCCGCCATGCCCCGATCCGCATACCCCACGGTGATCTCGTCGTTGATTTCAAATGAGCGGTCATCGAAATTACAGGAACCAACCCCCGCCCAATCGCCATCGATCGTGATCGTTTTTTGGTGCATGAGACTCGGCTGGTACTCGTAGATCCGGACGCCGCCCTCCAGCAGCCGACCGTAGATAAAATGTCCGGCACGCTGGACAAACGGCGTGTCGGACGGTGCGATCGCGGGCGTCATCACGCGCACGTCGACGCCTCGTTTGGCGGCCCGAACCAGGGCGTCGGCGCCCCGTGGGTCGGGGATGAAGTAGGGGTTCTGGATGCGGATCGTCTCGTTGGCAAATCCGATCGCGAGATAGTGCAGGATCTGGACGCCGGAGGCGCACCCATCGGGGCGCAACGATGCCACGTGGGCGGTGATGGAGCCCGCGTCGGCGATGGTGGGGAACGTCGTCGCATCGACGAAGAGGTTCCCTGTCAGCTCGTACCAGTTTTCGAAGAACGTCATCTGCACCACCCCCACGACCGGGCCCGAGATCCGCGCCGAGATATCCGTGAAGCGCGGTCGGTCGGGCGTGTCGAACAGCCAGCGGTCACAGATGCAGTGGCCGCCGACAAAGGCCGTCCGCCCATCGATCACCAAGACCTTCCGGTGATCGCGAACATTGAGTTGGCCGAGGTTCTGGATCGTCCAGCTGTGGAAAAGTGCGAGCTCGCACCCGGCGTCGCGCAATCGGTTCTTGGCGCGGTCGCCCATTTTTGCCGAGCCCCGCGCGTCCACCATGACGCGGACGGCGACCCCTCGCCCCGCCGCCCCGACGAGGGCTTCGACAACCCTGTCCGAGGCCCGGCCTTCTTCCCACATGAAGGTTTCGACATGCACGCTGTTCTCCGCCTTGCCGATCTCGTCGCAGACGACGTCGAAGAACGCGGCGTCCCGCACAAGATCAGCCGAGTTCCCCCCGACGATTTGCGCGTAGGTGGAGCCCGCGACGGCGGTGAGGTTGTCGGTGAGTTTCCCCTCCGGCTCGCCATCGAAAGGGCACTCTCGATGGTGGGTGAGCACCCAGATCATGTAGAGCAAGATGGCGATGACCCCGATGAGCGTCCATTCGAGGCCGCCGAGGGCCGCCCCCTCATGGGCGAGGAGAGGAATGGGGTCGAGTGGTCGCATCACGACGCGGTTACGCTCGCCGGGGCGCGCCGGTCGTTTTTGCTGCTGGGCCGCCCGGAGCTGTGCTACCGGTAGCGATGGCAGCGCGTTTCGAACACCGGCGACGGGTCAATTTCCACGAGACCGACATGGCGGGGATAATGCACTTCTCGAACTTCTTCCGGCTGATGGAGGAGGCCGAGCATGCGTTCGTTCGCTCGTTGGGAAGCTCGGTGCACCCCGCGGACGATCCCGGAGGCGGCTGGCCGCGGGTGCACGCATCGTGCGACTTCAAGCAGCCGTTGCGCTTCGAGGACGAAGTCGCCATCGAGGTGGTGGTGGAAGAGGTGCGGAGCAAGGCGGTGCGCTACCTCTTCCGATTCCGCAAAGGTGGTGACGAGGTGGCGACGGGGCGGGTCACCGCGGTGCACGTGCGCCGCGCCGACGATGGTGGGGTCATGAAAGCAGTGCCGATTCCCGCAGGGCTCCGGGCTGCCCTAGAAGGTGGGACGGCGGCGTTTTGACAAAGCGGAGCGCGTGGGACAGCGTTCGCGACTATGGGAAGCAAGTGGCTGATTTTCGCGTTGTTGACCGTGGCGTCCTGGGGCGTCTACGGCGTGTTTTTGCACAAGGGACAGGTGGGCATGGCCGACCCGGAAAACGGGCGCTACAAGGCGTTCCTCCTCGTCGGTGTCGCCTACTTCATCGTCGCGATCCTGGGGCCGCTCGCCGTCCTGCTCGCGAACGGTTCGAATTGGAAAATGCCGGCTGGCGGGATCTGGTGGAGCCTGATCGCAGGGGGAGTCGGGGCGATCGGTGCCTTCTGCGTGCTCCTGGCCTTCGGGGCCAAAGGATCGCCGGCCGCCGTGATGTCGATCGTCTTCGGGGGCGCGCCGATCGTCAATGCCCTCGTCGCCCTGAGCCTGCACCCGCCCGCCGGCGGATGGGGCACCATCCGGCCGCAGTTTTTTCTCGGCATCCTGCTCGCCGCCATCGGCGGGGTGCTGGTGACGGTCTACAAACCGGGGCCGGGCAAGCCGGCCTCCGCTGCAGTGGAGAAGGCCGCCGCCCCTCCGACCATCGATTCGAGAGCGGGATCGGAGTGAGCCGGGCGGACATCGAGGCGGCACAGCTCGTCCAGCTGCGCGCGCTGGTGGCGCGGCTCGCCGAGACGAACGCGTTCTATCGGGCGAAATGGGAGCTCGCGGGGATTCACTCGCCGCCCGAATCGCTCGACGCCTTCACCCGGGACTACCCCCTAACGACCAAGGTCGAGCTTGTCG
>CAZKYJ010000854.1:0-2778 GCA_964556355.1 uncultured Verrucomicrobiales bacterium
GGCGACCTCTGGCTCCCGGACGACGCCCATTACGGGGTCGAGGATCTCGTCACCGGCGCACGCTACGAGTGGCAGGGCAGCGGAAACTACGTCAGGTTGGATCCCGCGGATAACCCCGTGCATATCTTCAAGATTTAGCGCCCTTCTCCCCCGCGGACGCCGAGCGCCCCCATGCCCTTCCGCCTCCTCACACTCCTGATCGTCAGCGCCCTCCTGGCCGGCGTCGTCCACCGCGAGGCCGGGCGGGGCACGACCGCCCCCGTCGAATCCCGCTACCTCAGTTGGCTGGCCGGCAACAGCCAGAAATCCCCCGAGCCAAGCAACATCACGTTTCTCCCGCTCGGGGGCAACGAGGGCCCGATGGATTTCGCGATCCTCTTGGACAAGCTCGCCGCCGCTCCGCCGGTCCTCACCGCCGTCGTCCCCACGCTCAACTGGCTCGATGCGGACGACACCTCACTCGACATCCTCCGTGACAAAGCCTCCCGACTGCCCAACCTCATCCTCGGGGAGACCGTGGTCGATAACTCCCTGAGTTCCGAGGAAGCGATCCCCCGCTACACCGATCCCCTCGAATCCCCCGTCGCTGTCGACGGTGCCACCACCTCGTTCACCGCCATCGATCTCGGCATCGCCCCCGTTCTTTCCGCGGACGGCGACGCCGTCCTGGTCCCCCTCGTCGCCCGCGCGCCCGATGGCACGCTGCGCCCATCTCTCCCGCTCTCGGTGATCCTGGCATCGTCGGGTATCTCCGGCCGCACGGTCGACATGGACCCGCACCGCATTGTCATCCCCGGCCTCGCCCCGATCCCGGTCGACCGCTCCGGCCGGCTCCGGGTCCCCCTCGCCACCCGCGGCTCCTATCCCACGGTGCCCGCCGACACGCTCTATCTCGATGACCTCACGCTCGCCGGCGACGGCGACGCAGCCGCCCTCGCCGCCCTGCCCGAGCGGATCGCCCTCCTTGGTGCCGACGGCACGGACGCCCGCCGCCTCCCCGTCCCCGGCCAAGAAAAACTCTCCCTGGCAAGCATTTTTGCGATGGCGATCGCCACGATCCAGACGGGGAACTATCTTCGCGAACTCCCCCAGAACTGGCAGTTCGCCCTCTGGGGTGGGATCGTTCTCGTCGGCGCCTTCCTGCTCCGCTTCCCCCGTCGTCGGGCCGTCGCTCTCGGGTTGCTCGCTCTGGTTCTCTATCTCGGCACCGCCCTCATCACCTTCCAATCCACCTTGGTGTGGTGGCCGTTCGCCGTCCCGGGCGCGCTGCTCGTGGCGATCATCGCCCTCGCGGTCATCCTGCCGGCGCCGCCTACGCCACCGACTCCGCCGGATAGGTGAACATGCGGATCCCGCGCACCCAGCACGGATCGAGCTTGCTCTCCTCGCGGAGCCACACCTGGCGATGGAGCCAGATCATCGTGTCGGGATCGCCGAGCAGCGTGGCAAGCTCGGGTTTTTGGAGCGAGTCGCAGCCATGGGCGAGCACCTGCTCGGCCATGGCCCGCAGCCGCTCTTCACCGACCGCATCGGCGGGGCGTTCGCTACCGCCTCGTTCCTCCCGAAGCAGCGTGACATGGAGCGCGTTCACGTACGGATCGAGCACCGCTTTCATGGTTCCGGATAGTTTGAACTCGGCGGCGGTGGTCCCCGGGCGGGCCGTGCGCGCGGCCGCCATCCGGGCAGACAGATCGGTCAGCTGCGCGGGCGGCGACGTTTCTTCCGGGGTGAGCAACAGCCCCATCGACCGGAAGTGCCCGCCCAAGGAGGCGCGGCTGAGCCAAACGGTCAGCGGGATCGAAAGGCCGAGCCCGATGAGGACGGGCGACAGCCACCAGAAGAACACGGGATCCAGCGACCAGGCGAATACCGCCCAGACCACCGCCGTCAGCGTCTGCCCCCACTGCTCACGGAAGGCCGCCGACCAACTGACTCCATCCCCCGCCCCGCGCTTCTGGGTCACCCAATTAACGCCTTGACCAAGGAGGATCGTCACGACGAACTTGCTGTGGAAAAGCATGAGCACGGGGGCGATGAGCGCTGAAAAAAACGTTTCGGTCACCACGCTGGCCGTGGCCTTCCCCAGCCCGCCATACTCCGAACGACGATCGTCATCGAGAGCCAGATCGACGAGGCAGAGCACCTTGGGCAGGAAGAGAACGATCATGGTGAGCCCGAAAATCACCAGCCCGTGCTTGGCCAGGCTGAGGTTGAGATTGTTGAATGCCGACACCGTGATAAGGCTGAGCCCACTCGACTCGTGCTGGTAGAGGATGAGGGTGCTCACTGCGAGGAAGAGGAACCAGAGCGGGGAGGCGAGGTAGCCCATGATGCCGTTGGCCAGATTGATGCGCGAGCGGCGGCGCAGGCCCTGCGCCAGCAACAGCATGCCGTGCTGCAGGTTCCCCTGACACCAGCGCCGATCTCGCTTGGCGCCTTCGATCATGTCCTGCGGCCCCTCCTCGTAGCTCCCCGGGAGATCGTAGGCAAGCCATACCTCCCAGCCCGCCCTCCGCATGAGTGCCGCCTCGACGAAGTCGTGGCTCAAGATCTGCCCGCCCAGCGGCCTCTTGCCCGGCAATTGGGGGAGGTCACAGTGCTCGATAAACGGCCCCAGCCGGATGATCGCGTTGTGCCCCCAATAGTTGCCGTTGCGCCCGTGCCAGTAGTGGAGCCCGGCCAGGAAAAGCGGTCCGTAGAACCGGTTGGCAAACTGGTGGATCCGCCCGTAGAGGCTTTCCGCTCCGACCAGGGCGGGCGCGGTCTGGACAAGCCCCG
>CAZKYJ010000855.1:0-501 GCA_964556355.1 uncultured Verrucomicrobiales bacterium
GTCAGCGTCGCCGAATCCGAGATGTTGATGGTGCCGCTCCCGCCGGCGCCGGTTCCCACGGTGATTTCCTGGTTGACGTCCCCCGAGAGAAACTTCTCCAGGCTCCCGGTCCCCGTCAGGTTGATGGTGCCGGTCGAACCGTTGCGTCCCACGGCCACCCAGCTATTCGAGGTGACGCTTCCGCCGGAGATGTTGAGTGTTCCGTTGCTGCCACCACCCTCGCCGGCCCAGATCTCGCCAGAGGCAGCGACCGTCCCGCTATCGACATTCACAATTCCGGTGCCGCCGGCGTTCCCGATGATGATGTGCTCGTTGACGTTGACGCCACCCGAGGTGTGGACATTGAAAATCCCATCGCCGGCCGCACCGTCGAAAAGTGGGGCGCATTCACGCCCGAAGAGTGGGAAGCCACGCAGGACTTTCTCTTCGACAACGGCGTCATCTCGGAGAAGAAGGACGTCGCCGACTACTACACCAACGAGCTGATCGACCAGATCAACG
>CAZKYJ010000855.1:511-2770 GCA_964556355.1 uncultured Verrucomicrobiales bacterium
TCCCATCGCCGGCCGCACCGTCGCCCACGTAGAGACGGTTCCCGGAGTTCAGGGTGCCGCTTCCCTGGGCGAAGCCGGTCAACGGTCCGCCAACCCCGGAGGTGTCCGCGAGGTTGTAGCGACCCGTGGCATTGTCGAAGCCGACGAACGACCAGTTGGTTGCGCCGCTGCTGTGCGTGCCAGCGCGGTGGTCGACCCTCCCGATGTTTCCAGCGCCGATACCAACCTTCGTGTCCCGCGGGGTGGCGATGGTATCGGCCGTGATGATGGGGAAGTTCATGAGGCCCGCGTTGACCACGGCATCTTCGTCGCCGGGGTGGGCCCCCCCGGCCTCCGGGACGTGGGGAGAGCCGAACGCATGGGGATCGCTCCAGTTGCCGCCGTCGTTCCAGTCGGTGCTGTTGGCTCCCGTCCAGAGGTTATCGACCGCGAGGACGGATGACGCGGAGGCCACCAGGAGGGCGGCGGTAAAGTGGTAGGATTTCATTGCTGGGTTTGAGGTGTTGTAGGATGAGGTTGAGAGGGTTGCGGGGGTGGAAAATGGGTTTCTAGCAGCGTCAGGATGGCGAACAATTCACCGGCAATCAAGCGATTGGCCGATTTCTACAGTTTCATACCCGATTACTTAGATTGAATTCGTCTTGGGGTCTTGGTCTCAGTGGTCACTATTTAGGACTATTCAGCCGTTTGGCGGCGATCGCTTTGTCTTCGTCGCTGAGTTGGGCAAAGAGTCGATCGCGCGGTTCGCTTGCGTCTTCGAGTCCCCGGCTGGCCGCGCGGGCGTAGAGCACGTAAGCCTTGACGGGGTCGGGCTCGGTCCCCAGGCCATGCTCGAAGAGCTGGCCGAGCAAAAATTCGCCCGGGGCGTGGGCGAGCTTGGCGGCGGCGGAGAAATTTTCGCCTGCCTTGTCGTAGTCTTGGAGGAGGCCGATGCCATCGGCGTAGCACTGGCCGAGATTGACGTGGGCGGGGGCGTAGTTTTCTTGAGCCGCGCGAAGAAACCAACCGGCGGCGGCGACGTTGTCGGCGCGGATCCCGTTGCCGAGTTGGTAGCGCAGGCCCATGAGGTTCATGGCGGCGGGGGAGCCCGCCCGGGCGGCGAGGATACAATAATCGGTGGCGGCGACCGGATCGGGCTCGCCGCCAAGACCCTGGTCGGCGTAGCGAACCATAGCCACCAGCGCCTCGGGAAGCCCCTGTTCGGCAGCTTCTTCAAGCCAGCGGCGCGCGGGGGAGAAGTCGGGGTTCGGGCCATCGAGATCGATCTCGGACTCCAGGATGAGTCCGAGTTGGTATTGGGAGGGAGCGAAGCCCATCTCGGCGGCTTGCTGGAGGAGGAAGCGGGCGCGCTCGGGATCCTGCTCGATGCCCTCGGGCGCCGTGAAGAGAAGCAGGGCGAGACGGTGATGGCCGCCCGGATCCCGCGCAGCGACGGCTTTCTCCAGCCATTCGAGGGCATCGGTCGCGGAGAGATCGGGGAAGGTGCCGGCGAGGATGAGCTCGCCGATGGCGGAAGCGGCGGCACCGTTGCCGGCGGCGGCCTCCGCTTTGAAGAGCCGCAGGGCGCTGGCAGGATCGCCGTCGGCGACAGCTTGGCGGGCCGGGGCGAGCGGGTCGTCGTCGGCCGCGACGGGGAGACAGCTGAGGACGGCGATGAACAGCGAGATGGCGGCCGTTTTCATCGGATGGAAAGGGCGAATTCCAGCATGCCCGCAGTGCCGTCGAAAGTGAGCGACGAGGCAGACCTCCCGGGGACGTGGACGGTGACTTTGCCGGGAATGTCGCTCGCGCCAAGGCCGAACCACACGGCGGTGGACGATTGGGAAAGGTAGCTGGAGCCGGCGGTTGCCATCTGGGTGAGCGGTGGCAGGCCCTCGCGCTCTAGGGTCACCCGTGAACCGGCGGCGGCCAGCGGGAGGCGCACCTGGAGCCAGCGGGCATCGGAGCGATTGAGGAAGGCGCTGGCGGGCGCTTCGTTGACGGAGACCGCAAGGTCGGGCCGGCCGTCGGAGTTGAGGTCAGTTACGGTAGCGGCGCGGGCATCGCCGGGGATCTGGACACCCGCTTCGGCAATGGTGGCGGCACGGAATCCCCCCCGGCCATCGCCGAGGAGGAGCTGGCCGAGGCCACCGTCGAAGCGGGCCACCTCGATCTGCGGGCCGTAGAAATTCTGGGAGAGGAAGATGTCGTCGTTGCCGTCGCCATCGAAGTCGCAAACGGCGGCGGCGTTGGCGGGAGCGATCTGGACGATGCGCTCGA
>CAZKYJ010000856.1:0-2769 GCA_964556355.1 uncultured Verrucomicrobiales bacterium
GTGCGCTTCGAATTGAGCGCCGCCTCCCTCGATCCCGCATTGGAGGTGATTGCCCCGTGGCGCATGGCCGACTTCCGCGAGCAGTTCCCCGGGCGTGCCGAGATGATCGCCTACGCGGAAAAGGAGGGCATCCCGATCCAGGCTTCGGCCAAGAAATCCTACTCGATGGATCGCAACCTCCTCCACATCAGCTTCGAGAGCGGCATCTTGGAAGATCCCTATTACGATGCCACGGCGGAGGAATGTCGGGATATGTACGTCCTCAGCGTCGCGCCCGAAGATGCCCCCGATGTGCCAGAATACGTCGAACTCCTCTTCGAGGCAGGCGACGTTATCGGCCTGAAGGCCGCAGATCTAGAATCGCTTCTCGGAGCGCTTGGAGTGAGCCCGTCCGGCGAGCGCGACGGTTTCACCCTGCTGTCTCCCCTTGGGGTCATGCTCGTGCTCAACAAGCTAGCGGGGCGCAACGGGATCGGTCGCATCGACATGGTGGAGAACCGTTTCGTCGGGATGAAGAGCCGCGGCGTCTACGAGACACCGGGGGGGACCATCCTCTTGCACGGGCATCGGCAGCTTGAAAGTTTGACGATGGACCGCGAAGTCATGCATCTGCGCGACTCACTCATCCCGAAGTATGCGGAGCTCGTCTACAACGGGTTCTGGTTCGCCCCGGAGCGGGAGGCCATCCAGGCGCTCGTTACGGAAAGCCAGCGAAACGTCTGCGGTGAGGTTCGCCTCAAGCTATACAAAGGCAACGTGATGACCGCCGGGCGCCGCTCGCCCATGAGCCTCTACCGGGAAGATATCGCCACGATGGAAGCGGATCCGACCAACGCCTACAACCAGGACGACGCCTCAGGATTCATTCATTTGAACGCGCTGCGGCTAAAGGTGGCCGCCCGTCGGGAGCAACGTTAGTTGCTATCTCGTCCTCCCGCCGAACGTAATCATCGGTTGACTTAGGAATAAGTTGATTGTATGTCGCGAGTCTATGGACAACACAACGCTATCTAGCCTTTCATCGAGCGCCCTGCGCCGTGCGGCTGAGATTCAAGACAACATCGAAAGCCTCCAGGGCGAACTCGCCGCCATCCTCGGGGGTGCCCCGGCCCCGAAGGCTGCCGCGGCTGCTCCGAAGGCCAAGAAGACAACGCGCCGCGGCCGCCCTCCAGGGGGCGCTGTGAAAAAGAAGAAGCGCGCCTACAAACGCAGCGCCGCGGCGGACGCCGCACCGGCAAAAAAGGCCACCAAGAAAAAGGCAGCCAAGAAAAAGGCCGTGAAGAAGAAGGCGGCCACGAAAAAGGCCGCGAAGAAAAAAGGTGGTAAGCGCCAGCTGAGCGACGCCGGCCGCGCGGCCATCGTCGCCGCCGCCAAACGCCGCTGGGCCGCCGTCCGCGCCGCCAAGGGCTAAGCTCCGGCTAGCAACTCAATCGAAAAGTCACGGACCGCCGCCGGATCACCCCGGCGGCGGTTTTTTTGGGGCTCCGATCGTCGGGCGGAGCTACCGGCTTTCCTCCAGCGCGGCCAAGATCTCGTGGACGAGGGATGGGCCACGGTAGATAAGGCCGCTGTAGAGCTGCACCAGCGTCGCCCCGGCGGCCAGTTTTTCTAAGGCGCCCGCCGCATCAACGATGCCACCCACGCCGATAATGGGGGTCTTGCTGCCGGCCAGTTCGCCAGCCAGGAGGCGGACAAGTTCGGTCGACCGGCCGCGCAGAGGAGCCCCGCTCAACCCCCCGGTCTCGTTGCCGTGCGGGAGGTCACTGACGGAGGAATGGTCGATGGTCGTGTTGGTGGCAATCACGCCGTCGATCTCCAGCTCCCTGACGAGCCGGGCCAGCGCGCACGCGTGGTCGTCGAGCAAGTCGGGAGCGAGCTTGATGGCTATCGGGACGTAGCGATCGGTCGGTGATTTCTGCCGGAGGACGGCTTGCTCGTCCTTGAGCCGGCCGAGAAGTGCGCGGAAGGCATCGGCTTCCTGGAGCTCCCTCAGGCCTCGGGTATTCGGCGACGAAAGATTGACCGCAATATAGTCGGCCACCGGATAGGCGGCGCGGAGGCCGGTGAGATAGTCGTCGATGGCACGGGCGTTCGGCGTGTCGAAGTTCTTGCCGATGTTGATGCCGAGGACGCCTTGAAAACTCCGGTGCCGCGCGTTCTCGACCCCTTGGAAGATCCCCACGTTGTTGAACCCCATCCGGTTGATGATCGCCTGCCGCGAGGGTAGGCGAAACAGCCGGGGCTTCGGGTTCCCGGGCTGGGGGCGCGGCGTCAGCGTACCTATCTCGACCGAACCGAATCCCATCGCTCCAAAGCCGTCGATGGCCACGCCGTTCTTGTCGAGTCCGGCCGCAAGCCAGACGGGGTTCGGGAAACGCAGCCCCATGGCCTCGACCGCCAGCGACCCGTCGCCGGCGGCCGCCCCGGGCGGGGCGAGGAGACGGTCGAGCCCGAGGGCAGTGGCCGCCCGCAGCCCTTCGATCGTCGCGTGGTGCGCCGATTCGGCATCGAGCGTAAAAAGCCCCCTGCGGGCAATTTTATAAAAATTGTTGAGCCCGCCGCCCTTCCGGAGGCTGGAAATTTTAGACTTCGTGGCAGGTTCTGAACCGTGCGGATTTTTTTCGGAGGACTCCATGGTTTGTGTCTTGACTCATGGGGGGATTCGTCGGTAGTGACAACAGAAGTTTGCGCCTCGGGGGATCCAGTGGGAGGGGGCGGCAACGACACCGAATTTACCGACCACATGCAGGCACTTTACGAAGGGAAAGC
>CAZKYJ010000857.1:0-2768 GCA_964556355.1 uncultured Verrucomicrobiales bacterium
GCCGAAACGGCTCAGCTGGACTTTGCCAGCTTCGCCAAGGTGTCCCGGAGAGCGACCGTCCGATTGAACACGAGGCCACCCGAATTGTTGCGTTCTTTATCGACAAGGAAATAGCCGGTTCGTTCGAACTGCACGGCGGTTTCTGGGGAGGCGTCACCGAGGGCTGGCTCGAGCTGGCACCCCTCGATCTCCTCGAGCGACCCGGGGTTCAGATGGTCGAGGAAGTCGCCGGACTCCGATTTGGCCGGGTCTTCGACGCTGAGGAGGCGGTCGTAGAGCCGGACGGTGGCGGGCACGGCATCCGGGGCGCTGACCCAATGGATGACACCTTTGACCTTCCGGCCATCAGAGGGATTCTTCCCGAGGGTCTCGGTGTCGACCGCGCAGCGGAGTTCGGCGATCGTGCCGTCTTCCCCGCGGATCACCTCGTCGCAGCGGATGATGTAGGCGCCACGGAGGCGAACTTCGCCGCCCGGTTTCAGGCGGAAAAATTTGCGCGGCGCGTCAAGGAGGAAGTCGTCCTGCTCGATGTAGAGCGAGCGGGTAAACGGGACGCCGCGGGTGCCGGCGGACTCGTCCTCCGGGTTGTTGATGATGGGGAGCAGCTCGCGGTGGTCTTCGGGAAGGTTGGTGAGCGTGACCTTGAGCGGGCGCAGGACGGCCATGCGGCGGGGGGCGGTGCGGTTGAGGGTCTCGCGCACCGAGTTTTCGAGGAGGGCGACATCGCTGAGGCTCTCGAACTTGGTCAGGCCGATAGTTTTACAGAAACTGCGGATGGCCTCCGCCGGCACGCCACGGCGCCGGAGCCCACTGATGGTCGGCATGCGGGGATCGTCCCAGCCGTTGACCCTTTTTTCCTGCACGAGCTGGAGGAGCTTGCGTTTGGACATGACGGTGTAGGTCAGGTTCAAGCGGGCGAACTCCCGCTGTACCGGACGGGACGGGAGCCCGCGAACGTTCTCGACGCACCAGTCGTAGAGCGGTCGGTGGTTCTCGAACTCGAGGGTGCAGAGGCTGTGCGTGATCCCCTCGATGGCGTCCGAGAGCGGGTGCGCGAAATCGTACATCGGGTAGATGCTCCACGTCGCGCCCGTATGGTGGTGCTCGGCGTGGAGGATGCGGTAGAGGACGGGGTCACGCAGGTTCAGGTTGGGGGAGGCCATGTCGATCTTCGCCCGCAGCACATGGCTCCCGTCCGGATGGCTTCCGGCGCGCATCTCCTCGAAAAGTGTCCGGTTCTCGCCAGGGGAACGGTCGCGGAACGGGGAGGGGGTGCCGGGCTCGGTCAGGGTGCCCCGACCGGCTCGAATCTCCTCGGCCTTCTGCGAGTCGACGTAGGCTTTTCCGTCGTCGATGAGCTGGAGGGCGAACCCGTAGAGCTGCTCGAAGTAGTCGGACGCGAAGTAGAGGTGATCGCCCCAGTCGAAGCCGAGCCACCGGACATCCTCTTTGATGGAATCCACGTACTCGACGTCCTCCTTGGTCGGGTTCGTGTCGTCGAAGCGGAGGTGGCAGCGGGCCTCGGTGGCCCTGTCCGCAAACTCTCCCGGGAGGCCGAAATTCAGGCAGATCGATTTGGCGTGGCCGATGTGGAGGTAGCCGTTGGGCTCGGGAGGGAACCGCGTGATGAGACGGCCATCGTTCTTCCCCGCAGCGAGATCGTCGGCCACGATCTGGCGGATGAAATCGAGCTTGGCGGGAGCGTTGGAACTATCGGTAGGAGCGGTGTCAGCCATCGGGCAAACCGATGGTGCGGGAGGGGCGCAAGATCAAGCGCCGGAGCCGCGCCATCCGCGGGGGAGCCGTGGGGGAGCCGTGGGGGCGGGCGGGTCGACGGATCGCTGCGGTCACCGGCGTGACCGCACCAGCGCTTTGCCGCCGAGGCCGAGGAGGTAGGTGGCGGCGGCCACCGCGATGATCGTCGGGCCGGAGGGCAGGTCGAACTCGATGCTCACGGCCATTCCTGCGGCGATGAAGGCCATGCAGGCGAGGGCGGAGATGATCATCATCTGCCAGAGGTGTTTCGCCAGTTGCGAGGCGATGGCCGACGGGATGACGAGAAGGGCGATGACCATGATGATCCCCACGAGCCGCGAGAGCAGAACGATGCTGAGCCCGGTCAGGCAGAGCAGTAGGAGGTAGTAGAGGTTGGCGCGCACGCCCCGGAGCCGCGCGAACTCCTCGTCGAAGCAGATGGCGAGAAACCGTGAGTAAAAGAGGAACCCGGTGCCGACGACGACGATGTCGAGGACGACCACCATGACGAGGTCGGTGCGGGAGATGAGCAAGATGTCGCCCATGATGTAGCTCATGGCGTCGATGTTCCCAGGGGTTTTTTGCAGGAAGAGCAAGCCCACCGCCATGCCGCCCGCCCAGATCGCGGCGATGACCGAGTCCTCGCGCTCGTGGGCGTAGAGCGTGACCAGTCCGATGATGAGCGCCGAGACCAGCGCCGCGACAACGGCGCCGCCCAGCGGGGTGATCCACCCGATACCGCGGGCGATGTTGAGGTAGCTGGCGATGCCGATCCCCCCGAGGACGCTGTGGGCGATGGCGCCGGCGATGGCGCCGCTCCGGCGCACCACCACGTAGGTTCCCGTCACCGCGAAGGCAATGCTCGCGATGAGCCCCGAGATCAGCGCGTAGCGCAAGAACGCCGCATGGGGGTCGGAGAGCAGGGTGAAAAACGACACGGCTTGCGGACTAGGCGTGGGAGTGGTGGTGGTCGTGGCACTCGCCCTCGCGGTGGTGGACGGCCTGGCCCTCCA
>CAZKYJ010000858.1:0-2765 GCA_964556355.1 uncultured Verrucomicrobiales bacterium
TACCAGCTCAACACCTCCGAGTTCGACGATTCGAAGGAGAAGGAAACCAGCGACCAGCCGTTGGAAAGCCTCACGCTCTCCGGCGCAAAGCCCGCCGACGTCATTTTCGAAGTGATCCCGCAGGGCTACTCGGTCGCCGCCTTCCGGTTTCAGAATCTCATCCTGATCAAGAACATCGGGAGCGAGCCCATCATCGCGCGAGGGCGGCAGATCGATCCGGGAGAGTTTTGCCGCCTCTTCGAAGGCCAACGAATCCTTCTGGTCGACGTCGTGCTCGACCACCAGGATCTGCTCTTCTACTTCAACTCGAAGAAGAACGTCTCATCGACCAAGCTCTACCTCGCGTTCACCCCGGCCGGCAGCCCATACATCGAGAAATCGCAGACCCGCGAAAGCGTGCTCGAGATCGTCTTCGGGCTCAATGTCGTCATCCGCGCCCTGAAAAAAACCCGCGCCCGGGTGGCGGGCCGGGACCTCTCCCAAGGGAAGGAGATGGAGGCTTCCCTCAGCGACCGCCTCAGCTTCCCCAACAAGACGGAGGTCACCCTGGCCGAGCTCCGCCGCCGCGCCCGCGAGCTCGGTGGCAGCTTCGACCTCGTCACGAGCAAGACCGAGTACCTCGTCTCCAACGATCCGAACAAGCTCCGCGAGCGGGACATCCTCCTCTCCCAAGGCACCGCCGGAAAGCTGCTCCTTCGCATCCACTGCGACTACGAGGCGAAGACTGGCGAGGTCGAGGTTCTCGAGTCCGACCGGCCGCTGACGATCGGGGGGGTCCCGATCCGCGAGCGTGCGGTGCTCAAAGACGACGACACCATCACCATCGGCGAGGGGCAGTACCTCCGCTGCGATTTCACCGAGCGGATCATCGAGGAGCAGCGGAACATCATCAGCCAGCTCGAGGTGCGCGATGTTTCCCAGTGGTTCGGCAAGGGCGCCTCCGCCCTCGATTCCGTCTCGTTCACCGCCCGGCGGGGCGAGCTCATCTGCGTCATGGGGCCGAGCGGCTGCGGCAAGAGCACCCTGCTGCGCACCCTCGCCGGGCACCTCAAGCCCCGGGAGGGGGCAGTGCTCCTCAACGGTTTCAGCCTCTACGAGAACACCGAGAAACTGAAGCCGTTCATCTCGTTCATCCCGCACGACGACGCCTTCGACCCGCTGCTCACCGTACGGGAGAACATGTCTTCGTCCGCGGCGATCCGCTCCCCCCACCTCTCGCGCAGCGAGCGCACCACCCGCGTCGATTCGAAACTCACGGAACTCGGGCTCGCCGCGCTCGGCGGCCGGCTCTCCGGCGACCCCGAGCACAAGCACCTCAGCGGCGGGGAGCGGAAGCGGCTCAACGTCGGTCTCGACATGGTGGCAATCTCGGACGTCTACCTCATGGACGAGCCCACCTCCGGGCTCTCGTCGAAAGACTCGGAGCATGTCATCGAGATCATCCGCGGGATGGCGCACAACAAGATTATATTCGTCTCCATCCACCAGCCGAGCGCCCGGCTTTTCCGGCTCTTCCACAAGGCCATCCTCCTCGACAAAGGCGGGAACCTCGCCTTCTTCGGCACCCCGGACGAGATGCTCGCCTACTTCCGCGAGTCCTACCAGGAGGAGGTCGGGCGCGAGGCGCCCGCCGCCGCCACCGCCTTCGCCCAGCCTGGCGAGGCGCCCTCCTGGAGCCAGCCTGACATCATTTTCGACGTCCTGGAGACCCCGCTCCGCGATGCCAGCGGCGAGATCATCTACGAGGAAGATGCCAAAGGCCACTACACCCCCGGGCGACGGTTCACACCCGATTTCTGGCGTGACCGCTACCAGGCCCACCGCATCCTCCACGAGGCGCGCAAGGGTCAGGACTCGAACCGGGGGCTGCGCCCGAAGACCGATCCCGCCTCAACCCACCGCGAGGAGGACACCATCCTCGCGCCGAACCGGAAGCTGCCCACCCCGCCCCGCCGCCATCTCCGTGAGGAGGCCGTGCAATTTGGGACACTGCTCAAACGCGCGTTCCTCAGCAAGCTCCGCAACCGTGGCAACCTCGCCACCACGCTCTTGGAAGCGCCGGCGCTCGCTTTCCTCGTCGGAATGGTGCTACGCTACTCGGAGGACGGCGCCTACACCTTTGCCGCCGCCTTCCATGTCCCGACCTACCTTTTTTTGACCCTGGTCATCGGGATGTTCCTCGGGCTGACTAATAGCGCCGACGAAGTCATCCGCGACCGCGGAGTCCTGCAGCGTGAGCGCAACCAGAACGTCCGCGTCCCCTATTACATCTTCAGCAAGCTGGCCGCCCTCGCGATCTTCGCCTTTGCCCAGTGTGCCATCTACATCGCCATCGGGAACGCCTTGCTCGACCTGCGCGGGATGTTTTGGATCCACCTCGGCTGGATGTTCATCACCGCCCTCAACGGCGTCGCCCTCGGGCTGCTCATCTCCTCGTTTGTCCGGGATCCGAAAACCGCTATCAACCTCATCCCGATCATCCTCATCCCCCAGATCATTCTGGGCGGTGCGCTCATCAAATACGAGGAGATGAACCGCAACCTCGACTTCGTCTTCAGCATCCGCCGATGGATCGAGCCCGACGCCACCACCGGCCAGGTCGAGCCTCCCAGCCGGCTCAAAGTCCCCCTCATCTGCGAGTTCATGCCGCTGCGCTATTCCTACGAGGCCATGATCATTTCCCAGGCGAACAACAACCCCGTCGCCCATGCCCAAACCGTACTGCACGACGAGATCCAAGCCCTCGCCGCCAACGACGAACTGAC
>CAZKYJ010000859.1:0-2760 GCA_964556355.1 uncultured Verrucomicrobiales bacterium
TCATTGGGGTGTTGCTTGTGGCTGTCGTCGTTATCCAAATACACCAACAGCGCCGGATCGCGGACCATCGCATGGGCCATGTTGCGGAAGCTGTCCATGGCAAGCGCGCGAACGGTCGTGTGGTGGTCGGTCATCAATCGGTGGTTGTTTACCACCGAACTCTGGCACGTAAAGTGCCGGTGCCATAGCAATACCATCGATTCCTGCAGGGGGTGATCCGTTGTGAGCAGCCGGTCGATCCACCAACGGCGCAGCGCGCCGATGGGCACTGAATCCGGGCCTTCACTGCTTCGCTGGGGAGCGTCTGCGGCCATGGCAGGCTCGTCTGGAACTTGCGCTGGCGAGGCACTCATCGCGCCCCCGCTTGCCGAAACCCCCTCCCCCGGATCGATCGCGTCTCCGGGCTCTTCGGGGCCGCCGGGGGCGCCCGCCGGTTCGACCTGTCGGCCAAGAAGCCGGTTGGCGGCGACCTCGCTTGTCACCTGGGCCCAACGATCCATTGCAGGATCGGGCGGTGCGAATGCCGTCCGGCTTAGAAGATGCCGGGCGGCTTCTCTATCTAGAGGACCTTGCTTTGCCTTCATTGGCATCACGGGCGTCTCCATCCGAGCTGGCAAGCGGGCGAATTACGTCGGGAAGGCCCGTCTTTCACGCCCGCCGATCGAATGCCGCCATCGCGACTTCCGCCTGAGGTCCAACGGCCCGGGGCTGTCCGGTCGGTCCACGGTCGGACGCCTGCGCGCCGCCAATGCCCGCAGGGCCGGCGATGGCTTGCAGCGGCTTCTTGGAACGCTGGTTTTTCCGTTGACCATGCCGATAAAAAACTCACTTCTCTGTGGCGGCTGCACGCTGAAGCTTGATGCGCAGAATCGGTTGGTCTTCCAGTTCCGTATAAAGATCGAGCCTCCCAGCGTCCTTCGCCGCAAAGGCCGATGGTGGCACTCGTATCTCTACCCGCTGCACCCCGCCCGCGGGGACCGGCTCGCGGGGGACAGATGCGTATGCGCCAGGGAGGTTGCTTGTGCTATAAGCCAGCCGCACCGGCTGGTCGCTGTCGTTGTGCACGAAGACCTGCCGCACGGCCATCGGCTCCCCTCCGCCTTCTGAAGCGGCCGCCGGCGCCGGCGACTCGCCATCGTCGCCAAACGAAAGAACTTGGGGTTCGACACGCAGCGGCAATCCAATGCGGGCGGTCATGTCCACCATCACATGCGGCACCTCTTCGTCGTCAATCCACAAGGTGAGGCCTTTTTGATAGTGGGTCACCTTGTCCCAGGCGCTGAGCTGGACTTTGAGCTCCGTCGACCCGCCGGCGGCTAACACCTCCGGAGTGTCCAGCGCCGTCAAGCAGTCACACTCGGAGGTGACCCGCAGGACCGGTAGGTCGCGTTCGAGGTTATTGAATACGCTCACCTTGAACTCGTGGTCGGAGCCCGGCACGACGTAACCGAGGTTGTAGGGCGCAGGTTGCTGGAATTGGGCTGCACGGGGCGTCCCCGGGTTATCCGTCGCGGTCCTGGGTGCCACGGGCTTCTTCTCGGCCGATGTCGACACCGGCGTCGCCGGTGTCGTTGCGATCTGCAATGGCTCTGGCGCAACTTGCTGGACCACCCCGTCGGCGAGTTCCACGAATTGCGGAGAACGGAAGCGCCATCGTCGGGCATCGCTCAAATGTCCCATTTTCCACTGCCTGGCCGCGGCCTTCTCTGCCGCCGGAAGATTGCCGTAGGGGGGGATTTCGACCAGGGCCCGGCCCCAGCCGATTGCGCCGGCAGGCGCAGGGGGCCCGCTTAGCCAGGCTTCGATCATCTCGACGCAATGCGGGCAGTCATGGCGGTAGAACATCACCTGCCAACGGCCTTCCTTGAGTTGATCGCCGATATCGATCATTTCCAGAAGCGGCAATGGCTTGCCCGGCCAGGATTGGGGATCCACGGGCCCGTCCAGAAGCGCGGGATTGGCGACAACCTCGTTGCCGCCTTGGGGCTGGCCGCCCGCATCGAGGACAGCGCCGCCCAACAAGACCGCCACGGTCATTGCCAGGCCGGCCACCGCGGGCCATTGCCGGGGAAGCTGCGCGTTTGCGGCTGCGGGCGGGCGCCAGACGAGCAGCGCCACGACGACTACCGCATCCATGCCTAGGGTGATCCAAGGGCTGAGCTCAACCGCGCCAAAACAGCCGCAATTCGCCCATCCCGCTAGCGCGCCGTAGGCGCTGTAGGCGGCAAACAATGAAAACGCCGCGAGCGAGGTGATCCACGCCGCGCGGCCAAACCATCCGAGCAAGAGCCAGACACCCAAGGCAGCTTCGAACGCGATTTGGCCGACATCCCACACCGAAGTGGTTGCGCCGACGAGACCGCTTTCCGACAACTTCAGTGCCGCAGCTGTGAGAAGGAGCAAGCCGATGGCCACGCGAAGCAATTCGTAGCCGCCCATGCGGCTCCTTGCCCCTGCCTTGTGCATCGTTCCGCCCGGGGCCTTGGCCTTCCGTTTCGTCACCCGCTGGATCCTCGACAAAGAAGACAAAGAAGTTTTGCTCAAAATATGTGATTCCCGGTTTGAGCTAGCGCACCAATAAAATCGTTGTGCATATAGAAACCCGACGCATCGCTGGAAAACCAGCAAGACCTGACCATACCAGCCATCTGTTCTTGTTACCAGGGATTTTTTTTTGAGCGCCGGGGATGGGCGAGGGTTGGGGCATTCTCCGGTGCGTTCATTGTTGTTGCGTGCGTTGCACGGGTCTGGTTGTTTCCG
>CAZKYJ010000860.1:0-2755 GCA_964556355.1 uncultured Verrucomicrobiales bacterium
TCAGACAGTTCGTCGCGGAGGTTCGCCAGGCGTTCGACTACGTCGTTTTCGATAGCGCACCCGTCCTCGTCGCCGACGACACCACGACGTTCGCACCGATGATCGACCGGGCACTTTTTGTTATCCGGATGTCGTCGACGAACGCCCGGCTCTCCGCCAAAGCCCTCGACCTGCTCTACGACCGCCAGGTCAAAGTCGGCGGTGTCATCCTCAACCGTGCGAGCACCTCGCTGAAGGAATACAGCTACTACGGTTACGCCAACTACTACACGAAGGGCAAGGCCGTCGCCGATCCGCGGGATCGCCGCAAGCCAGACGAGGCGCAGCCTGTTTCCGTCTGAGAAGCTGTCTCATAATTCATGTTAGTGCCGCGGTTTCCCCATGCCGAGGCGACAGCCGATACTTCTAAACCTAGAGATTTCAGAGTCGGTGCTGACAGGCCTTATTAGACAGCTTCTGAGGCGTCCCCCCGGTCTGTCACCCGAGATTTTCGAGATGCCGAACGAGGCCTCAAGAGCTACCAGTAGGCGCATGGTTCGCACGCTCATCTTCCCGCTCGCCGCCCTCGTCGCACTCATTGGCTGCGCGACCCTCGCCGACTCGACGGTCGGCATTGCAGCAACTCCGACCGTTCCCGCACAGTGGAGCGGCTCGCTCGCCATCACCAACGCGATGATCCCCGCCGGAAAGTATGCCCGGTGGCGGATGACGCCGATGCGCCCCAGCTATATCACCGTCCACTCCACCGCCAACTACGCACGCGGCGCGACAGCGGAGAGGCACGCAGCCGGATTGCGCAGGGGTAGCCTCAAGGGGGAACATAATTCGCTCGGCTATCTCGCCTGGCATTTCACCATCGACGACCATTCCATCTACCAAAGCCTGCCCTGCAATGAGACAGGCGAACACGCCGACTACGATGGTCCCGGCAATCGGAAATCGATCGGCATCGAAATGTGCGAGAACCGGGACGGGAACTTCGCTAGAACACTGGATCGCAACGCCCGATTCGTCGCGGTACTGATGAAGGAGTACGACATCCCCCTCGACCACGTGGTGCCGCACTACCACTGGAATCGCGTCCGGCACGACGACGGCAAAGTTCTCGGACACAAGGCCTGCCCTGGCCCGCTGATGACAAACGGGCGCCCCGGCCCCAAGTGGGACGCGTTCATCCAGGCGGGCGCCCGCTACCGGCGCCAGATCTAGCCGGTCGGGGCAACCGGGCTTGCAAACCGGGACGAGCCGCCCACGGTTGCCCGTCCGAAAGATGCCCGATTCAGACACCCGCCCAAAGCAGGGCTCCAACCCGGACGAAGCGGGGAAGATTTACGAGCGGCAGGCACCGATCGTCCCGTCGCGGCAGGAGATTCTCGACGAGATCGAGGATGCGGCGCGCACCAGCCGGCTGCGACGGAGGCTCCTTCCCCGAGCGATCCTCGTCGGGGTCTTCGCCGGCTGCACAGCGGTCGCCTTCCGCCTGTCTCTGACGGTGGCCGAAGAGACCCGCGGCACCCTCCTCGAAACGTTTGGGGGCGACGGCATCTCCGGTCTCGCCTTCCTCATCGGGCTGCTCGCCGTCGGCATCTCCGTGAGCGTCTGGATGGTGCGTTCCTATGCACCGGCGGCTGCTGGCTCGGGAATTCCGCAGCTGAAGGCGGTGCTACTCCACAAGCGGGTCATGAATTGGCTGCCGCTGCTCTTGGTCAAGTTTTGCGGCGGAGTGGTCGCCATCGGGAGCGGCCTCACCCTCGGGCGCGAGGGCCCCACCGTCCAGATGGGGGGCGCCACCGGGAAAATGGTGGGGCGGATCTTTGGGATGACCAAGGCCGAGCGCTTTATTCTCATCGCGGCGGGGGGTGGCGCGGGGCTCGCGGCCGCCTTCAACGCCCCGCTGGCCGGGCTCATCTTCGTCATGGAAGAGATCCACCAGCGGTTTTTTTCGCCGCTTGTGTTTTTTGCTGCGCTCATCGCCTCGGTGGTTGCGGATACCATTTCCCGTTTCCTTCTCGGGCAGCGCGCCGAGTTTCATACCGCCGCCTTCCACATCCCGCCCCTCGATCACCTCCCCCTGTTCTTCGCCGTCGGAGTCGTGACCGGACTCCTCGGGATCGCGTTCAACAAAGGGATCCTGCTCACCCTCGATACTTTCGGCAAGCTACCGCGACCGCGTACGGGAATCATGATCCTCATCGTCGCGGTGACCGTCGGCACGATCGGCTGGTTCTTCCCGTCGCTCCTCGGCAGCGGCCACGGCCTGACGGAGACGGCGCTGGCCGGCCGCCTCACCCTGGGCGCCGCCGCCCTGTATCTCGTCCTGCGATTCATCATGACGATGGCCAGCTACGGAACCGGGGCGCCCGGGGGAATCTTTGCGCCCCTTCTGGTGATCGGCGCGCTCGGCGGGCTCGTGGTCGGGCTCCTCGGGACGCGTTACTACCCGAGCCCGATCGCCCACCCGGAAGTCTTCGCCGTCGTCGGCATGGCAGCCTGCTTCACCGCCGTGGTGCGCGCGCCGCTCACCGGGATCGTCCTCATCTTGGAGATGACCGCCGGCTACGAACTCATGCTGCCCCTGCTGGTCAGCTGCCTCACCGCCTACGCCCTCGCCGAGGGTCTCCGGTCCCGCCCGATCTACGAACTGCTGATGGAACGGGACCTCCGCGCCCAGCGGGTTCGCTTCGGCGCCGAATCCTAGCGCCCACCACGCGCTTAGGGCGCCGGCATCACGAGTTCGAAGTCGGTCGCCCCCGGT
>CAZKYJ010000861.1:0-337 GCA_964556355.1 uncultured Verrucomicrobiales bacterium
CGGGAGCTCGAGATCGCGCCGCTGGTGGAGCGGGCGGTGGCGCTCGTCCGGCACCTCGTTCCCCGGGCGGTCACGTTGGAGTTGGCCATCGCGGCGGACCCCCTGGTGGCTCAGGTAGACGAGGCCACGTTCGAGCAGGCCGTTGTCGATCTGTGCACCAACGGGTTGGAAGCCATGGGAGAGGCCGGGCATCTCGGAATCCGACTCTATCGGGTGGCGGCGGGAAGCGCCACCTGGTACGAAGTGCCCGAAAGCGCGCGCAAGTGCGCGGGTGATTTTGCCTGCCTCGAGGTCACCGACGATGGGGCGGGGATGAACCCGGAGACGCTCGAGCGGG
>CAZKYJ010000861.1:347-2736 GCA_964556355.1 uncultured Verrucomicrobiales bacterium
GGTTTTTGAGCCCTACTTCACAACGAAGGGGCGTGGGTTGGGGTGGGGATTGGGGCTGGCCGTGGTCCAGGCGACGGCCATGCACCATCGCGGCGCAATCGATGCTTCGAGCGTTCCCGGCTGCGGATCCGTTTTCCGGTTCTTCCTCCCGCTCTCGGACAAGGGCGCCCGGGCTCCCGCCGGCGATCGCCCTCGGGTCCCGTCGGCGATCCGGAGGCGGAAAGATACGCCGCCGGCCAGGGGCCTGATCATGGTCGTCGATGACGACCCGCCGCTCCGGCTGCTGGCGGCAGCGGCATTGAAAGAAGAGGGGTACCGCGTCGTCACCGCCGGCGACGCGGCCGAAGCCCTGCGAATCTCCGAGATCCGCAAGGGCGAGATCGACGGGTTGGTCACGGACATGGTCATGCCCTCGGGCGCGGGCGGGAGTGAGCTGGCGGGCACCCTGCGCCAGAGCACGCCCAATCTACCCGTGGTCTACGTGAGTGGCTACGCCCGCGAGATCGATGGTCGGTCTCCCACGCAGAGCCCGCCGACCCGACTATTGAAGAAGCCCTACACGGCCGCGGAGCTCGTGGCGGCAGTGCGTGAGGTGCTGGAAGAAAAGGGTCGCGTGGCGCTCCCATCCTAGCGAGCGTGCATGGCTGGGTTTGACGTCCGGGCAGTTGCGCTCACTAGTCTGCACCGCGCGTTCAGACTGCCTCGTGCGCTGGGATCGCTTCCCAGCTGGCGCATCCCCAACAACCCCCAGAATCCTCTACCGATGTCCCTACCGGAACTCCTTCGGGCGGCGCTGTTTCCCGGCGCCCTCCTCTCCCTCCTACCGTCATCTTTTGCCGAACCCCTCATCAGCGAGTTCATGGCTGACAATGCGTCCGTCCTCGCCGACGAGGACGGGGTTTTTTCGGATTGGATCGAGGTGTTCAACCCTGGCCCTGATGCCGTCGACCTCGACGGTTACTTCCTGACCGACGACGCGGCCTCCCCCACCAAGTGGCGCTTGCCCGGACCGGTGCTCGAGCCGGGGGAATTCCTCGTCGTCTTTGCGAGCGACAACGACCGCAGGGATCCCGCGTCCGAACTCCATACGAATTTCCGGCTCGCCGCCGCCGGCGAGTATCTCGGCCTCATCGCCCCGGACGGGGTCACGCCCGTCAGCGAGTTCGCGCCGGCCTTCACCGCCCAGGAGGAAAACCGGTCTTTCGGTCTCCGGTTTCTCCGCACGCCGCTTCTCGCGCAGGGGGCGAGCGCGGAGATTCTCGTGCCGGCCGACGGGTCTCTCGGCAACACGTGGACCGCTCCCGGATTTGTCACCGGTACGGGATGGATCGACGGTGCCACGGGTGTCGGCTTCGGTCTCGAGGTTCCGGGCATGACCGTTCGCGATGTCGCTTCGTCGTCGGCGATCACCACCCTCGCGGAAGCGGAGAACCTCCTCGCCGGCAATGGCATCATCGCCGAGACGACCGTCATTGCCCAGACGGTCAACTACTACGATACCGGAGGCGACGGCCACTTCGCCAACAACCAGGTGTTCCCCAATGGCGGAGGCGACAACTTCGTCACCCAGGCCACCGGCACCATCGTCATCCCTGCGGGCCAGGGCGGCGCCTGGACGTTCGGCATCAACTCCGACGATGGCGCGCGACTCCGCATCGACGGTGGCATCGTCATCAACGACGACACCCGCCACGGGCCGCTCGACAATTTCGGCACCGCCACCCTCACCGAGGGCACGCACACCCTCGAGGCCTATTTCTTCGAGAACGGCGGGGGCGCCGAGTTCGAACTCTTCGCCGCCCGGGGCAGCTTCGCCAGTTTCAATACCAATTTCCGCCTCGTCGGCGACACCGCGGGGGGGGGGCTCGCGGTGTTCACCTCGCCCAGCGGCCTGGGGGGCGGGCTCGTCGCCACCGACCTCGCGGCGGCGATGCGCGACGTGAACTCCGGCGCCTATGTCCGGGTCGACTTTGACGGCGGTGGCGGGGGCTTCGATTTCCTCGAGCTCGCCATGCGCTACAACGATGGCTACGTCGCCTATCTCAATGGCGTTGAGGTGGCATCGCGCAACGCCCCACCCGCACCGGATTGGGACGCCGCCGCCGTGGCGGCCCGCCCGAGCGAGCGCGCCTTCACCCGGGAGCATGTGAACCTCACGCCGGTCGCTGGCGCGCTCGCCGCCGGCACCAACACCCTGGCCGTCCACGGGCTCAACATCGCCTCGGCCGACGACACGTTTCTCGTGCTGCCCGAAGTGTCGGGGTTCTCGGTCTTCGCCGCCGAGGAGCCCGTCGTCTTCGCGCTTGGCGAGGCCACCCCGGGCGGTGCCAACGCTTCGGACGGCACCTTCGGCACCGTCGCCGATACCAAGTTCAACCCGGATCGGGGC
>CAZKYJ010000862.1:0-2736 GCA_964556355.1 uncultured Verrucomicrobiales bacterium
GCTCGTCCTCCTTGATCGCCCGGAGGATCTCGTGGCCGTCGACCTTCGGTAGTTTGAGGTCTAGCAGGATGATATCCGGCAGGGGGGGCCTGTCTTCGACATCCGCTCCGAAGAGGTAGTCGAGTGCCCTCTGCCCATCATCGACATGGACGACTTCGTTGGAGATGCGCTCGCGATCGAGGCTCCTCATCACGAGGTAGGCATGGTCGTAATCGTCTTCGATGAGGAGAAAACGGGTGAGGCGGGCGCTCTCTCGCCCGTTGGATCCGGTTGGCTGTATGGTGGTCGGTTCGCTCATGGGGGAGGCCGTGAGCCGCGGCGCACGCGTCTCACTACCCCCTGTCTACGGGTGAAACCGGCTCACGGGCGGGAAGGGTGAAAAAAAAGCGCGCCCCGCGACCCACCGAAGACTCCACCCAGGCGTCGCCCCCGTTGACGCGGGCGACCTTGGCGACCGTGGCCAAACCGACGCCGGTGCCTTCGTTGTCGTTGCTGAGGCGCTGGAACAACTGGAAAACGCGCCGGTGGTAGGCTGGCGCGATGCCGGGACCGTCATCCGAGACGCAATAGCGAACCATACCGGCTCCCTCGAGGAGCCGCCCCTCGACGCGCACGGTGTGGCCGGGTTCCGGGCATCCGTATTTGATGGCGTTGCTGATGAGGTTGTCGAAGACCCTGCCGGTGTCCATGGCGTCGGCCAGCGCGCCCGGGATGGCGTCGGCGATGACCAAGCGCGCCCCGGCATCCGTTAGCCTCTGGGTGAATCCCGGAGCCATCTCCTCGAGGAGCCCGGCGACGTCCACGCCGTCGCTCGGATAGGCCTGCTGCCCGATCCGGCTGAGATCCAGCAGGGCGTCCACGAGGCAACTAAGCGACTGGACGGCCCGGTCGATCCGGCCCGCCGAGTCTTTGACCGCCTCCAGGTCCCCTTCATCGAGATCCTCCAGCATGAGCCCGATGAATCCCCGGCAGGTGACGAGGGGGGATTTGAGATCGTGGGAAACCGAATACACGAAGCTCTCCATCTCGTCGGTCTTCGCCGTGATCTGCCGGTTGAGCGAGGCGTAGTCGCGACTCCTCCGGGCGATCAATCCGGAGAGCGCCGACTGGAAGGCGGAGGCCGCGTCGATTTCCGCCTCGCACCATGGCAACGAGTGGCCCTCGGTCTTTTCCACGAACTCGGCGAACGAATTGCGCGGCCCGAGGCGGCCATCGTTCTCGCGAACGACTTTGGCGTGGGGGTCGCCGCCCCAGCGGACCTCGAGCAGCCGGTTCCGGCGGAAGAAAATGATGAGGAGTTCGTCATCGACGCGCATGGCCAGCAGGCCGGCTATGTCTCCGAGTTTGCCCCCCAAGCTGGGAAAGCGGCGGACCGCCGAGTCGGTCGCCATGACCGGGTCTGGCTGGAGGTCGCCCAGCAGCTCGGTGATCTCCCGGATCCCATCCTCCCCCGGTACGCTCCCCGCGCTGGCGATTCTCGAATCGAAACAGATCGCGACGCCGTCGGCGGAAAGCAGGTCCATCAGCTCCCCGGCACGGGCTTCGAGCGCCGCCCCCACGGAGCTGCTATCCGCCACCCCGTCGGCCAGTCGGCGGTAGGCAGCCTTGAGACGGGCGTCCTTGCTGTCCGCTAGCGCCCGCTCTTTGAGCAGGAGCTGGGCGGAGAAAACCGTGGCGAGCATCGTGGCGCAGATCCGCGTCGCATAGGGAACCCACCGGGGGCTGCGATGGTGACAGAGGATCAGCCCCCAGAGCTTGTCGCCCTGCACCAGCGAGATCGACATCGAGGCGGCCACGCCCATATTCCGTAGGTACTCGAGGTGCACGGGCGAGACGCTGCGCAGCACAGAATGCGTCAGGTCCAGCGGTTCCGCGTCTTCCCCGGGCATCCCTACGATCGGCACCGCCTCGTAGTCCGCTGCCGCGATGAGCCGGAGCCAGTTGACCCGGTAGAGGTTCCTCGCTTGCTCCGGGATATCGCTGGCGGGGAAATGGAGGCCCAAGAAACTCGTCTGATCCGGTGCCATCGTCTCCGCCACCACCACCCCGTGACCGTCCGGCTCGAAGCGGTAGACCATCACCCGGTCGAAGCCCGTGAAATCAAAAACGGCATCCGCCGCCACCTGGCAAAATGCATCGACGGACTCCGCCGTCGCGAAGTTCGCCAGCGTGCTCTGCACGAGACGAAGGTAGACGTCGGGTCCAACCTCCCCGCCGTCATCAGACCGGCCGCCGAGACGTTCCAGCTCAAGGACGACCCGTTCGCCGACCCGGTGCGCGATCGCGTCCATGCGGTGCCCCCCGGCAGCGATCCCTACCCGGAAGGGATTGGCGAAGCCCACCTCGGCACCCGAGAGGAACGAGGCCAAAGGCTCGCGGTCATCGGACTCAATGAGTTCGCTGATCGGCCGGCCGAGGAGGGCGTCGATCCCCCGGTCGAAAAGTTCCGCGCAGTTGGCGCTCGCCTGGACGACGGAGAAATCTGCCCCCCGCAGCACGAGCAACGCACCGTGCGGCTGGATACTGCCCGGGATGTGAATCGGTTCGCTCGCGCACTCCTCGGCGGCCGTATCCTTCCGCGCTGTCATCTCGCTGCCCCTCTTCCGGAGAACCCGTTCTCAAACGTGCGAAATGCCGCGCGAGCGGCCGACAACGCCGTCTCGAAATCATCCACCGCCCCGTCAGCCCAGGCGCCAAACTCCATCCATTTTTCCCGGGTCATCGCGCCGTAGCCCG
>CAZKYJ010000863.1:0-2736 GCA_964556355.1 uncultured Verrucomicrobiales bacterium
CGCGTCTCGGGGATCGGCCCGAAGCTGGGCATGGCGGTGCTCAGCGGGATGGGCGTGCCCCAGTTCAAAGCGAACGTCGTCAACGGCGATGTGACCGCGCTGGCCACCATCAGCGGGCTCGGCAAAAAGACGGCCGAGCGGATCGTGCTCGAACTCAAAGACAAGGTCGGGGTGGCCGATGCCTGGAAGGTTGCCGCCGGCGCCTCCCCCGAGAAGGCAGCGGTCAACGACGCGATCCTCGGGCTCATCGCCCTCGGGTACAAACAGGTCGATGCTCAAAAGGCGCTCAAGCAGGCCAGCGGGAGCGCGGGCGGCGACGAACTTTCCACCGACGAACTCATCAGGCTGGCGCTCCGGTCGCTGAGCCGCTCGTAAGCCATCGCGCATGGAAGCGCCCGAATCCCAATCCTCCCTGTCCGCCGAATCCCTCCGGTCGGCACTCCCCAAAGCGGGGCTTTTCGCGGAAAAAGAATGGCTCCTCTCCCCCGAACCGTTCCCGTTGGCACCCGCCCTGGTCTCCGAACTTGAGCGGCTCGGGCACCGCCTGCGCCTTTTTACCGAGGCCTGCGACCGGATCTACCGCCGCAGCGCCAAGGGCAGCGCTCCGGGCTACATCGCCGGCTACCTGGACGCCGGAAAGCCCGACTGGCTCATCGAACACGCCCGCTCTCCCGCCTTGGCCGGCGTGGTTCCGCGCGTCATCCGGCCGGATCTGCTCCTCACCTCGGTCGATGGCCCGGCCCCGTTCGCGATCTCGGAACTCGATAGTGTCCCCGGGGGCATCGGCCTGACGGCGTGGTTGAACCGCAGCTACGCAGAATTCGATGTCCTGGGTGGCGAACGCGGCATGCTCGATGGGTTCGCATCCATCCTCCCCGACGGTGGCGACGTCCTCGTGTCGGAGGAAAGTGCCGGCTACCGCCCGGAGATGGAGTGGCTCACGGGCGAGTTGGGTTCCCACTGGCGTGTCGCGAGCGCCGAATCCTACCGGCCGTCCAGCGGACGCAGCGTCTACCGGTTTTTCGAACTCTTCGACCACGAAAAGATCCCCCCCATGCGGGAGCTAGCGCAGCACGCCGAGGCGGGCGATCTGGAACTCACCCCGCCGCTCAAGGCGCACCTCGAAGAAAAGCTTTGGGCGGCGCTGTTCTGGCTCCGTCCACTCGATCCCTTGTGGCGACAAGAACTCCGCGGCAGCCATCTGGAGCGCCTCCGGCGGGCGTTCCCCTACAGCTGGGTCGTCGATCCGACACCGCTCCCCCACCACGCAACCCTCCCCCGTCTCGAGATCCAGTCGTGGGACGAATTGGGAAAGTTCAGCCAAAAGGAACGCGAGCTCGTGCTCAAGATCAGCGGGTTCTCCGAATCCGCCTGGGGCAGCCGGGGCGTGTCGATCGGTCACGATCTGCCCGCCGAGGACTGGGAGGCCGCGGTGGGACACGCGCTCGGTGCGTTTCCCGAACACCCCCACCTCCTCCAAGAGTTTCGCCACGCCACGCTCGTGCACCACCCGTACTGGGATCCGCAGACGGGAGACCGCCGGACGATGGAGGGACGGGTCCGGCTCTGCCCCTACTATTTCACCTCAGCGACGGACGCCAAAACCCGGCTCGGGGGAGTCCTCGCGACGATCGTCCCTGCGGATAAGAAAGTCATTCATGGGATGAGCGATGCGATTCTCGTTCCGTGCATGCCCGCCCGCCCTCACTAGGCACCTTCGCTGAGCCCCCAATCCGTCGCAATAAAGCTCATTTTTGCGAAAAATTAGAAATTATCTTCATATTTGTGATAAAACTCGTTATTATTGGCTTGAATTTTTATATGGAATCTCATATTATTCCGTTTAAATGCAGTAATTGCGAATATGAGACCCAAGTGCGCCACCTCTTCCCAACTTCGTTTCCTTCGTCACGCCGGTGGCTTCTCCCTAGTGGAGATGTTGGGGGGCATCGCGGTCATCGCCTTGCTCGCGACGGTCGCAGTTTCCGCCTTTGGTCCGTTGGTCGACCGGGCCAAAACCGAGGCGGCCAAGAGAAATGCGCACATGATCGCCGACGCGGCCATGACAGCTCAGGCCACTGGGAGCGATTTTTTGGAGACGGCGTCGGGGATCGACGAGGTGATCGATGAAGTATCCCGAGGGGTGACGACAACCGCCTTCGCCGGGAGGGTTTCGGTCGGCATCACCCTGCGCCCCGAGGAGCGCGAGGCGGCCAAGCGCTACCTCACCTTCGACAACCGGACGGTATCGTTCAATCCCAATCCGTGAGAAGCTGCCGAGAAACTCTCGCCAGCACCGACGTCGCGGATTTTGGTCTGGCAAACTAGGCTGGCACCGGCCAAATGGCGAGATCCCTCCGGGCGCACCATCACAACGATTTCCGACCGCTTTCGGGAGGGAGCAGCGCTCACTCGCTCTCGCGGACCAGATGGACTTCCCGCTGGGGGTACGGGATGGAAATCCCCTCGGCGTCGAAGCGTTCTTTGACCCGCTGGTTCAGCCCCCAGTAAACCTCCCAGTAGTCGGCCGTATTCGCCCACGGGCGCACGACGAAATTGACCGACGAATCGGCCAGTTCGTGGACGCGAATCACCGGTTCGGGCTCGCGGAGAACCAGATGGTGCCCCGTGACGACCTCTCGGAGGACGACCATCGCCTTTTCAATATCGTCGTCGTATCCGATCCCGAACACGAGATCGACCCGACGGGTCGCGTGGGCAGTGATATTCGTGATG
>CAZKYJ010000864.1:0-2733 GCA_964556355.1 uncultured Verrucomicrobiales bacterium
GGGCTTTGTTGCTCGTCGAGCGTGGTCCCCGCTCGATTCCCTCCTCGCGCCTCGCCCATCGTTCCGAAGAATCCTGCGGCACTAACGTGACGTTTTAGACAGCCGCTAAGGACGGCGGTGGCATTTGGCGTGTCGCCGAACCAAAATCCACGCGACCGACACCCCAACCAACCGCAAGGCGAACATGGTGGTGGACAGAACCCCCTATCCGGTGTGAAGTTGGTCGCGCCATGGATCTTTTAACCACGGTTCCGGATCGTCATCCCCGCGCCCGGTCGCCCGGTAGATGGTTTCCTCGCCTCAAACGTTCCGCGTTCAAAAAAAGATGAATCACCTACAAGCATTCCCAATTATGCTCCTCGTGGTGTGTTTGTGTGGTTGCAAAGACGCCAAAGTCGACGGAGCCATGGTGAGTCAGAAGCTGAGCGCGACAGGAGACATCGCCGTGGAGATTCAGCTGGCACACAGAATTCAATGCCATCCATACTACGGACTTGGGGACGATGTCGCACGGATCGAACTGAATCTCAAAGATCCCGATTTCGACCATCAATCCCTCGCTACGGAGGTCACGAAACTTAGATCAGTTCAGTCGTTTGAAGGAGCTCTCCACCTAGTTTTTATCCATCGCGGCGAGCAGCCTGAATCGAAGCCGCCGACGATGTGGATCAAATACGACGCACATACGGGGAAGCAACTTCAGCCATAGAACCAGATTTCTCAGTGTCAGTATTGACGCGCAAGGGGGGGATAGGCGGTGTTCGGCTGTGAGTTGGTTGCCGGCTGATTTGGATGGTGGCGCGGCCTCCGAAAGTTCGCCGCTCTCCCTGGGGCGTTGAGAATCGAGATCTTGTGGACGTCTGGTCCGATCTGTTCAGGGGGTGATCACGGCGAGTTCTGGTGCTGGCGGGAGGCGTTCGCCCCGGTGTGATGGATCGGCTCCTCCTTGGAGGGGCAACCGACGAGGCGTGACATCCTGCCCGTCGGATCAAACCAAAGCGGGTTGCTGTGCGAGGCTCTCCACGATAATGTCTTTGGTGATGTGTGATCAAATTCCTCGTCAATGGTCGCTATCGCGACTCGGTCCGCGACGATGCGCAGGTCGGGTTTTCTGCTCGGAGATGATTCATGTAAGGTGAAGGGGCCATGGACAAAACTCGTTGGCGCAGACTCCTTGTGGGAGAATGGAATTGGAAGCGGCCGTTTAAATCGATCGCGTTCATCTATATTGCGTTGGCTTTAGTTGCGGTTCTAGCGCCTTACAAGATTATGTTTCGGCCGCCGGAAGCCTCTTATGATGAATCAAACGAGGCTTACGTGGCGCTCGCTACACCAGAGGAGGAGAACATCGCGTGTTTCTACTATCCGGCGAAGATGGGATTCCCAACTCTGCTGTGGTCGCACGGAAATGGGGAGGATATCGGGTTGCTGGAGCCGATTCTCGAGTACTACCACAAATATGGCCTTGGAATACTCGCCTATGACTACCCGGGATACGGATTGAGCAGCGGGTCTCCAACGGAGGAGTCCTGCTATCGATCTGCCGAGGCAGCGATGCTCTATCTGATAGAGGACAAGGGGATTCGCCTCGATAAGGTTCTAATCTACGCGAGTCAATCGGTTCTGGGCCGGCGATATGGCTGGCAATGAACTACAAGGTAATGGGTATCATCTTGGTATCACCGATCGTTTCCGCCCATCGGGCGGCCATCCGCTTCCCGATTCTGCCTAACGACAAGTTTCCCAACCTTTCGCGAATGACCGATCTTGAAAGTCCACTGCTGGTCGTGCACGGAGATTCCGATCGCATTGTGAATCAGCGCAATGGGCGTCAGCTCTATCTGGCTCATCGGGGCCCGAAGGAGTTCGTGAGTTTCCAGGATACAGGGCATAATGATATTTATGAGGTGTCATTCGGGAAGGTGACGAAGGCAGTGCTCAAGTTCAGTCTGAAGGAGAACCAGTTGTAAGCTTGGCAACCCTATCGAAAGAATGGGCATGCCAATCGTGATAGAACGTGAGGTTCGCGCGTGACCCTGCGTCAGCGGCCCAATAGAGGACGAGGCGGTCGAATGAGCGATTCGTCGGGCTCTTGAGCGGGGTTGATAATCCGGTTCTGGCGACGGCTGCGAGATAGTCCGGAGATCGCTTCGGGGGCGGGAACCGGACGGCGCGGCGGTCGCTCGCGGTAGGTTGGGCGAATCCGGGGGGCTCCCGGGCGCACTGCCGCCATTTTCGTGACGTAACCGGTAGCTCGCGGCCTATCCCGAGATTTTGCCGATGTTTTTGGGCATGCCACCGTGCGATTACTGGTGGATCCCCTGGAGGGCGGGGCGTCCCTCCTGTTCGCCCAGCGAGGCGCGAGGAAACATCCGTGGGTAGACGCGGCGCAGCCGACGGGGGAAGAAGTGTTGGGTGAACACTCGATCGTGATGGACTGCCTCGCTAATCCGGCGGACAAAGATCGTGCACCGTCGTTAAGGGCTCGAGTGGAACTCCCTGACGGCTGCAGGAGGGCAGCGCAGGTGGGGCGAGCTATTTGAGGAGTCGGCGGTAGAGGGGGTTTCCTGGGGTCGAGGTCCAGACGGCGGCGGGTAGGGCGGTGGGGCGGACATTGGCCAGAGAACCGGTGCGTAGCCCATGCCAGACGAGCAAGGTGCCGAAGAGCACCGCGACGACGGAACCGCAGATGAAATAGGTCGTGGGATCGATGGTTCCGCTCACCAGAGCAAA
>CAZKYJ010000865.1:0-2732 GCA_964556355.1 uncultured Verrucomicrobiales bacterium
CGGTGAAAACGAAGAACGTGGCGCCGCTCGGACGGAAGATGCCGTCGTAGGCGACCCCGTTAAGGATGCCGCACATGGCGTGCTCGCGGATACCGAACCAGACGTTGCGGGCGCCGTAATCATCGGCGCCCCAGTCGCCCGCTCCCTTGATGTAGTTCTTCGTCGATCCGTAGAGGTCGGCGCTGCCCGAGAAGAAGCACGGGACGGCCTCGGCCACCACCTGGATGACCTCGCCGCCGGCGGCTCGGGTCGCGTTCTTCGAATCGGCGGGGAACTCGGGGATGCGGTCGATCAGGTCGGTCGGCACCGAGCGGGCGATGCCGCCGGCCAGCTCATCGGCCAGCTTCCCGTTGGCAGCTTTCCACGCGTTGAAGGTCGTCTCCCAAGCGCTGTACTTCTCGATGAGCGCGGCCTTGTGGTCGGAGAAAAACGCCTCGACGTCGTCGCTGACAAAGAAGTGCTCGTCGGCGGGGAGGCCGAGCTTGACGCGCGACTCCTCCACGAACTTTGCGCCCCCTTCGCCGTGGGCCGCCGCCTTGCCGGCCACCTCGTCGATGCCCTTGCCGATGACCGTGCGGGCGACGATGAGCTTGGGCTTGCCGTTGTCGTTGGCCTTGGCCTCGTTGAAGGTTTTAAGAAAGCCCCCCATGTCGTGGCCGTCCACCGTGACGACGTCGAACCCGTAAGCTTCGTAGCGCGCGGCGGTGTCCTCGCTCTGGGTGCGCTCGGCCATGGCGTCCAGCGTCACGTCGTTGGAATCGTAGATGAGGATGAGGTTGTCGAGCTTGTTGTGCCCGGCGAACGAGGAGGCCTCGGAGGAGATCCCCTCCTGCATGCAGCCGTCACCGAAGAGGCAGACGACATGGGCGTCGAAGATCGTGTGGTCGGCGGTGTTGTAGCGGGCGGCCGCCATTTTCTGCGACATGGCGAATCCCACCGCGTTGCTGACACCCTGCCCGAGCGGGCCGGTCGTGCACTCGACGCCGGGGGTCTCGAACGACTCGGGGTGACCGGGCGTGCCGCTGTGCAGCTGGCGGAAATTGCTCACCTGCTCGCGTGTCAACGCGTAGCCGGAGAGGTGGAGCCACGAGTAGATAAACATGCTGCCGTGGCCGGCCGAGAGGACAAATCGGTCGCGGTTGACCCACTTCGGAGCATCGGGGTTGTAACTCAGGGCCTCGCCCCAGAGCACCGCACCGATGTCGGCGCAGCCAAGCGGCAGACCGAGGTGGCCGGAATTCGACTTGTGAACCGCATCCATGGCCAGCCCCCGAGCCTGATTAGCTGCTTTTGAAAGAATTTGTGTGTCCATTGTATTTTTTTGTCCTGTCTTGGTAAGTGATTCGCGTCCGTTTTACCCGGAAATGACCTGGATGGTCAAGCCCCAATCGTCGCGGTGCCTCAATCTAGCCAGACTCCTATCGGACGGGGTGAAAAGGATCAAGCAATAAATTCGCCGCCTCTGGCGCCTACGGCATCCACCGCGGGAGCCACCCGCGACCGAGTGGTGGCTCGCCGAACGGGATGTCCGCCACGCACGGCCGGTGGTCGGAGAGCGGGCGCACCAGCCCCTCGTTGAACTCGACCAGGGTCTCGCCGAAGTGCGGGGAGAGCGCGTGGGGCGCGCCGCGGCCGGTCGGCGCCCCGGCCGGCGGCTTCACGAAGATCCAGTCCAGGCGATATCGCCCGATCGGCCCGACGGGGCGACGCACGGTGAAGCTCGGCGTCTGCCCCTTGAACGCTTTCTCGTTCGAGTTCGCCAGCTTGGCACCCGAGCCGTTGATGGATCGCCGCCGGTCGCCACGGAAATCGAAGGCACCACCATCGTCGAAGCGGAACTCCTCGATGCGGTCGAACATCTTGCGTGTCTTGTTGGGGAAGACGACCGGGACGTCGACGGCCAGCGGGCTGTGGAAGTTCTTGGCGGTGTTGGCGACGATACGGGTGTAGTTGACGATGGCCGGTGCGGCGAGCACCGCGTTGAGCCCGAGCCCGAACCACGTCTGGGGGTCGATCGCTCTCCGCACTAGGATCCGGCCGGCCGAAGTCGGGCTGATGTCCCCCGGCGCGGAGTTGTGGTCGCCGGCCATGATCACCAGGTGGGGGAGCGATTTGATGTTCGCTAGAACCTCCGCCATCTGGGCGTCGCGCCCGCTGGGGGTCGCTTTGATCTCGAGGTGGTTGTGGACGACGGTCACCGTGTTCCCCGGAACCCCCGGCACGTCGAGGTCCACCTGGAAGAAGATTCGCCCGCCGACCTTCAGCTCCCTGAAGATTTCGTTTTCGAACGCGATCTCGGCGCCGAGCCGGCGCGCCTCCTCGACCGGGCCCGTCGACTTCTTCTCGTCGGCGTACCAGTCGTAGACCTGGGTCTCGAGCTGGAAGCAGCGGGCGGAACGGATCGGGTAGCGCGAGAGCACCGCGATCCCGAACACGCCCTTGTAGCGCCCGGGATCGGGCTGCGCGACGTAGAGGTTCCCGTCCTCCCCCTCGAAGGGCTCCATCCCGAGGAGCATCGGGTCGATCTCGAGCTGTTGGGGCGCGTAGGCATAGTTCATCCCCAGCAGCTCGGCCATGGAACGGGCGGCGTCGACATAGCCGCTCCGGCTCACGCCGATGTCCATTTCTTGGAGGAGGATGATGTCGGATTCCGCCAGCCGCTCGCGCTGCCTGAGCATCTCCTCCCGCTTCCCCGAGCCGGGTGGCGCGGCCTCGGGATCGATCAGCCGTTC
>CAZKYJ010000866.1:0-2728 GCA_964556355.1 uncultured Verrucomicrobiales bacterium
CTCGGCGGCGTCCTCCGGAGGGCGGAGCGTTGGGCGCTGCGGTCGGCCGGCACGCTTTCGACGATCAGCCCGGAGATGAAGGAGAAACTCGATGGTGTGGTGGGTGCCGACCGGCGGGTTCTTTTCACGCCGAACTGGATTCATTCGAGCTTGATGACCGAGATCGAGCGGCAGGAAGCGGCTCCGGTTGGTCCCGCGCGGGAGAGCCGACAGCTGCTCTATTCGGGGAACGTCGGGGTGAAGCAGGGCCTCCCAGATTTTGTCGAGCTCTTCAGGGGGATCGAGACCGGCTGGGGGCTGCGGATCCAAGGCGGCGGTGCCGAAAAGGCGAGCCTCAAGGCGGACGGTGACGGTGCCCGCGCGCGCATCACCTTCGGCGAAGTCACCGACGAGGCCGGCTACGTGACGAGCCTGCGCCGTGCGACCGCCTGCCTAGTAACGCAGAAAGCGGGGGTGTCCGCGAACTACTTGCCCAGCAAACTCCTCCCCGCCCTCGCTACAGGCACCCCGGTCCTCGCCGTCTGCGAGCCGGAGAGCCCGCTCGGGCGCGAGGTCGTGGCGGGGGAGTTCGGTGCCGTGGTGGCTCCGGGGAACGCGGCCGGGGTCGCCGGAGTCCTACGGGAGTGGGACGCCCGGCCGGACCTCTTGGGCCGGTTCGGGGAGCGCGCGCTGGAGCGGGCGGGACGCTACCGGGCAAGCGAGGTGCTCGGAAGATACCTGGCGGAAATCCAAGCCCTCGTCAGCGCCTCCGCGTTCTCGGGGAACCTAGGAAGTGAGCCGGGCGAGATTAAGACGGTACTCCGCGGGATCGGTGACCGTCTTTGAGTTTTCCAGCGGGCGCGCGATGATGACGCCGGCGTGTTTCGAGTAGCGCTTGAGGTAATCGGAGATCGATGAATCGACGATGACTTTTTTGCTGTCCCGCGAAGCATGGAAAAACCTGGCGACACCGTCCTTGGTGCGGATGATCTGTCCCACGTGCGAGCAGAAGCCGCCGTCGTGGATCGTGGCGATCCCCGCGATGTCGCCATTTTTCAACTTGTCCTCGATGCGCGCGACTTTCGCTTTCGGGATGTAGTAGACCGGGAGCTTCGCGACCTCGCGCTCCGAGGCCGCCATGCGGGGGCGGAGTTCGGGGTTGTTTTTCAAGTAGCGGTAGCTCCGCCAGAGGACGGTCATCTCCTGGATCTTCCGACCGTAAATCCGCTCCGCGCCCCCGAGCTCCCGGGTAATGTCCTCGGCCACCCCGCGCGCCTCGTTCTCGAAAAACCACTCGGCGAGATAGTGGATACGCTCCAGGTAGTCGCCCGTGCAGACCCCGCCCCGGTAGCGGGTGAACTCGATTTCTTGCAGGAGGTTTTCCGGGGTGTAGCGCTCCCGCTTCCACCCGATCATCCGGGCGAACCCGAGGCAGGCTTCGAAGAACGTCCAGCAGTCCAGCCCGTCGAAGTTCACCGACGGGCTCTCGATCTTGTCGTGGATCTCCAAGGTCCAGCTCTCGTAGGGTTTTCCCCGCAGTTCGACCGCCACGCGGGTCATGCGTTCGCCGACCGGGAGCCGCTGCCAGCCCTCGGCGAGCGCCTTCTTCAGGATGCGTTCGAAGGTGGCCTGCCCTTTGAAAGCCGTGCGCATCGGGAGGGTGACGCGGGCGTCGGCCAGCCGGGGGAATGGGGCGAGTCCGGCGGTGAGAAGGGGGAGGAACTGGCGGCGCTTCATGGTTCTCAACTAACCACGATTTACCGCCCATGCATCTCGCGGACGTTTGGCCCGCCGCGAATCGCCGCTTATGTCCCCCGATATGGCCAATCTCATCGAACGCGGGCTCCGCTGGGGCTTCGGGGCTCTCTGGATCTACGCTGGCGCGCTGAAACTCGGCGATCCGCTTTCGTTCCTCGACGCGGTGCGCAGTTTCCAGCTTCTCGCCGACCCGTGGGCGGCCTTCGTGGCGCTCGGGCTCCCCCCGTTAGAGATCCTCTGCGGCTCCGCCATCGTGCTTGGGCGCTGGTGCTACGCCGGCGCGCTCGCCCTCATGGACGGGGCGCTCGCCGTTTTTCTCGCGGCGATCCTCTGGAGCTGGCATCGCGGGCTCGACATCACCTGCGGCTGCTTCGGGCGGGATGAGAACCTGACGGACTACCCGAGCAAGATCGGCCAGAACATTGCGCTGCTCGCCGTCGGGGTGTTCTTGCTGGTGCTCTGGGGTAAAAAATCGCGACGGGTCGAGCCGGAAGATTCCTGAAGCCGCCCGGCCCTTGCGCGGAACAATGGGAAAAAGGTCGCGGTGGTCGCGCGTAGTATGCCCATGGCTAAAGCCCCACGAAAATCCCAGCTACCGCTCGTCCTCGCGGGGATTCTCTGCGGCAGCGGGGTGACGCCGTCCCTCGCAGCCGACGCGTGGGACGCCCATGTCCGCCAGATCCTGGAAGACCACTGCGTGAAATGCCACGGGGGCGCGAAGCAGAAGGCGGGTTTGGATCTGCGCTCGGTGGATGCCGCGTTGAAAGGGAGCGAGAACGGGAGCGTCCTGGAGCCGGGGAACCCCGAGGCGAGCCTCCTCCTCGAGGTGCTCCACCCCGATGCCGACCCGCACATGCCGCCGAAAGGGGAACCGCTCGATGGCGATTCCGTGGAGATGCTGCGCGTCTGGATCGCGTCGCTCGGCCAGCCGGCACCGGCTCCCGGGGAGATCGCCCCGTCGTGGCAGCCAGAGGACGGGACGTCACCCTCC
>CAZKYJ010000867.1:0-2727 GCA_964556355.1 uncultured Verrucomicrobiales bacterium
AAAGGCGTCGCGCGCACCAAGGGGCGCGACCCCGAGATGGTGGCGGCGATGGCAGATCCGGCCATGATCTGGGAGGTCGATGGGGCGGTGATCAAAGGGGCGGGGCGCGTCCTTACTCTGGATGCGGAGGAGGCGGTCGAAAGGGGACTGGCCGAGGGCATCGCCACCAATTTTGAAGAATTCGAATCGCTCGCGGGCATGGCGATCGACGTCGAGCCGGACGCGGTGGTCGTCTCGCCCGCGGAAAGAGCCGAGGCGAAAGAGCGGGCGGCGGACGACGATCTCGGGCCGTTCATGGGCAAGGACAGCGGTGTGAGCTTCGAGGCTAAAGTCGTCGTCATCGAGGTCGGCGAGCAGGACCTCCTGGCCAAAGCCCGCTTCGATTTCATGAAGCGAAGCCTGCTCAAAGCGGATGCCGAAGGGGCCATCGCCGTCATTTTCGACATCAATACGCCCGGCGGGATCGCCTGGTACACCGCCGAGCTCATGATGCAGGCCATGCAGCAGATCACGATCCCGACCTACACCTACGTCAATCCGTCGGCCGTCTCGGCCGGCTCGCTCATCGCCATCGCCACCGATCATATCTACATGGCACCGGCGGCCACCATCGGTTCCGCCGCCGTGGTGACATCCGGTGGCGGGGATCTCGGGGAGTCGATGCAGGACAAGGTCAACGCAACCTTCATCTCGGTGGCGCGCAACGTCGCCGAACTCAAAGGGCACAACCCAGACATCGTGGAAGCGTTCATCGACCGGGACAAAGAGGTCATCCTCGACGGCGTGACCATTTCTCCAAAAGGACGGCTGCTGAGCCTCAATACGACCACGGCGACCGAAGTGTTCGAAGGGCGTCCTGTGCTCGCCGCCGGGGTCGCCAACGATCTGGACGACCTGTTGGAGCAGATCGGCTTGGGGGACGCCGAAGTCGTCCGGGCCGAGCCGCTGGGACTGGAGGCCTTCGCCCACTGGGTTCAGGGGATTTCGGTTTTCCTCATCATCCTCGGGATCGCCGGAGCCTATCTGGAATACCAGGCGCCGGGGTTCGGTCTTCCGGGATTCATTTCGATGTTCTGCTTCGCCCTTTTCTTCTTCGGCAACAACCTTGCGGGGAAGCTGGCGGGCTACGAACTCGCGGTCATTTTCGTGCTTGGGGTGGTCTTGCTGGCCGTGGAGTTTTTTCTGATCCCCGGGGTGGGGGTCGCCGGGATTTTGGGCGCCGGGCTCATGCTGGGATCGCTCCTCTTCGCCATGGTCGACCGGTTCGACTTCAAAGCGGTGCGCGAAGACCTGCCGGGCGGCGTGGGGCTGTGGGAGTCGCTGCAGCAACCGATGTTCACGTTGGCTCTCGGTCTCGGCGGTGCCGGGGTGATTATCGGTCTCGCGGTCGCCTACCTGCCGCGAACCCGCTTCGGGCAATGGATGGTACTCGAAGAAAAAGTCGGCGGGGGATCCGTCGCGGCCGCCTCCGCGGTCGGGCCGGCGCCGATCTCCGGCGAGGGGCTGGCGGTGACCGACCTGCGGCCGGAGGGGCGGGCGCAGTTCGGCGAGGAGATCGTAGAGGTGGTGGCCGACGGGACGCTCATCCGAGCCGGCCGGAAGGTCCGCGTGGTGGGCCAGTCCGGCCGGCGGGTGACGGTCGAGGAAGTCGGCTGAGACCGTCCCCGGAGCGAGGCGGGAGTCGCCGTGTCGGCCGCTAGCTCACCACGCCGGCACAGCGGGGGCAAAGCTCTCCGACCAGCGGCACGGACCGGCGGCAGCGGGGGCATTCCTCCTCGGTGGTCTCGGCCACCGAGGCGGAGGGAGCTTCCGCTTCAGCCAGTGTCAGCGACGATACCATGAGGAATTCCAGCACCTCCTCGTCCGAGCAGGCGAGAATGGGGCGGGCCTCGTCGTCGGCCGGCAGCGCCAGCGTGACGGCGGCGCGCTCGCGCTTCTTGAATTTCCCTTCCTTCACCGCCGCATCGATGGCCACCTGGGCGAGGTCGCGGAGCCGCATGAGGTGGGCGACGGCGTCGGTCGCCTCTTTGGTGGCAAAGTTAGGGTCAGGCTGGGGGAAGCGTCCGAGGTGGACACATTCCAGGTGGCCGCGGTGCTCCCACGCCTCGTCGGCGGTGTAGGCGAGGACGGGCGCAAGGAGCTGGCAGAGCGAGTCGAAGATCCGGGCGATGGCGGCCTGGGTGGCGCGCCGGCGTGGAGAATCCACCGCGTCGCAGTACATCCTGTCTTTGGTCAGATCGATGTAGAGGTTGCTGAGATCGACGGTGCAGAAGTTGTTCAATGTGTGGAAGACCTTGCGGAACTCGAACTTGTCGTAGGCGGCGAGGCACTCGGCGGTCACCTGGTGGAGGCGCTCGAGAATCCATCGGTCGACCAGCGTGAGGTGGTCGAGGTCGTCTCCGGCCGGGGTGTAGCCGTCGAGGTTGCCGAGGAGGATGCGGAAAGTGTTGCGGAGGCGCCGGTAGGCCTCCGTCGTCTGCTTGAACAGGTCTTCGCCGAAGGGGACCTCGTTCTCCCAATCGACGCTCGAGCACCAGAGGCGGACGATATCGGCGCCGTATTTGTTGTAGTAGTAAGCGGCGTCGATGGGCTTGCCGGATTTCTCGGCCTCAGATTTGGAGAGCTTGCCCTTCTTGTCCTGATCGACGACGAAGCCGTGGGTCAGGACGGACCGGTAGGGGGCCGCGCCGCGCACGGCCACCGAGACCATGAGGGAGCTCTGGAACC
>CAZKYJ010000868.1:0-2725 GCA_964556355.1 uncultured Verrucomicrobiales bacterium
TGCTCCTCCCGCTCGCGACCCATGTCGGCCTGCTCGGCGTGACCCTCGCCGTGCCCTTCCCGCCCACCCAGATCGCGGCGGCCGTCGGCCTCGGCGCGGTCGGTGCCCACGTCCTCGCCGCCCTCAAGGTCGGCGGCGCCGATCGCGACGACCTCAAGGCCCTCGCCGGCGCCCCGCTCTACATCGCCTGGAAGGCGAAACTGCTCCCGAAGATCCTCGGCGCCGCGAAGGAAGAGCAGGAGTGGGTGCGCACCGAACGAGCGTAAGCTGCGGGACATGACCGACCGCTGGCCCGCGCTCGACTACCTCAGCTGGCAGGACACGTGCTCCGCCCTCCATCTGTACCTGCAGATCGTCGGCAAGTATCGCTTCGCCCACACCCCTTGGGTGAACCACTCCTGGCACGCCACCTTCTACGTGACGCCCCGAGGACTGACGACCTCGCCCATCCCCGACGGATCGGGGATCGAGCTCTCCTTCGACTTCCACACGCATGAGGTCGTCGGTGTGTCCGGCGACGGCCGCACGGCGTCCATCGCCCTGAAGCCGACCACGGTGGCGGCGTTTCACTCCGAGGTTCGTGAGCTCGTCTCCAACCTCGGCGGGACGCCCACGTTCAGTGGGCGGCCAAACGAGGTCCCGAATCCGGTGCCGTTCGCGGAGGACGATCGCGAGCGGCCCTACGACCGCGATGCCGTGGAGCGCTTCCACCAGGCGCTGGTCGCGATCGACCGTGTGTTCAAGTCGTTCCGCGGCTCGTTCTTGGGCAAGTCGAGCCCCGTCCATCTCTTCTGGGGCAGCTTCGATCTGGCGATCACCCGGTTCTCGGGCCGGCGGGCGCCCCTGCACGGCGGCGGGATCCCGGCCCTACCGGACGACGTCGCGCAGGAAGCGTATGACCGAGAGGTGGCGTCGGCGGGCTTCTGGCCGGGGGGCGGCGGCATCGACGAGCCCGCCTTCTATGCCTACGCCTATCCCGCTCCGGAGGGCTACTCGAGCGCCACGATCCGACCGGCAGAGGCCGCCTGGAGCGACACGCTCTCGGAGTTCATCCTGCCCTATGGCGCCGTCGCCGCGGCACCGGACCCCGACGCTGCGCTGATGGCGTTCCTCACCTCCGCCTACGACGCCGCGGCCCACCTCGGCGGATGGGACCGCGACCTCCTCGACTGCGCGTGGGGAGCGCCGCGCGAGGTTCGCCGGCCGGACGCGGTCCTCGCGCCCGACGCTCCGCCCGAGGGGGAGGTCGAGCTCGAAGAGGGGCCGACGAAGGGTCGATACCGAATCGAGCTCGACGGCGCCGAAGCCGAGATGACCTACAGCCGCGCTGGCGACGACCTGATCATCATCGATCACACCTACGTCCCGGAGGAGCTGCGGGGGCGACGCATCGGCTCGCGCTTGGTGTTCCGAGCCGTCGAGGACGCGCGCCGACGCGGGTTCGCCATCCTCCCGCTCTGCCCCTTCGCGAAGGCGACGTTCGAGCGTCACCCCGCGTGGCAGGACGTCTTGCAATCTTGACCGCGCCTCACCCGGAGTCGGCCAGCCAGCGCCGAACGTGCTCCGCGAACAACGCGCGCCGTCGCTCGTGGGTCGACGGCACCGACCGAGCGCCCTGGGGCGAGCGCTCGGTGACCCAGTCTTCGGGCACGTAGTGCGCCGGCGGCGGGGACGACGGATCCAGGAATGCCGCGAGCGCCAACCAGCGCGGCTCCACCATCCGCAGACGACGCCCCGAGAGGTCGACCTCCACGGCGACTCCAGCGAGGAGAGCCGCCGAGCAACCGCAGACGACGCTGTAGAGGTCCAGCTCTTCGGCCACGACCACCGGCCCGTCACCGAGCGACCGAACCCGCGCGTATCCAGAGCCGGTCACGTCATCGAGGTCGAGGCCCGACCCGGCGACCCACTCCCCACGACGCAAGGTCACGACGTCGTGGTAGTCGGGGAAGCGGAAGTCGAACTGGATCTCACATGGATGGACCCGCCCACAGCTCGGGCAGGGCGCGCTGTCGTCGATCCAGTCGTGAGCCCCCACCCTTCGACGCTAGCAGCTACGGGTTCCGCATCTCTTGCCACTTCTTCTTCTGGCGCTTCTCTTCGGCGCCGTGGCGAGAGGTGAACGCCAACCCGGTGAGGACGACGGCCGCGACGACGGCGGCCATCTGGACCATCGTCGGGCGATCTTGGAAGAGCGTCTGGCCCCCGAGCACCACCGTGAAGACGAGCGCGGCGACGGTGTGGATCACGCTGCTTCGGGGCGAGCCCTTGGTCGCGCGCCAGCCCGCGACCAACCCGACCAGTCCGAGGATCGCGAAGAGCCCTCCGACCGAGACCAGCGAGATGAGCTCCACCGTGCTGGGCTGGGAGTGCGAGTAGAGGAACTCGGCCTGGGTCAGTAGGAGCGCCGAGACGAGCAGGCCATAGAGCCAGACGATGGTCCCCAAGATCGCGCTTCCGTAGAGTGCCCCCATCCGCCGGGGGTAGCACCCAGCGCGAGGAGGCCCAAGGCCAGATCATGCGGTTCGGAGCGCAGCGAGCGGAACCGCGCTCACTTCCTACAACCGGTAGCCGATGCCGAGCGCGAGGCGCATCCACATGTGGCGGCCGAAGCGGTTCTCTGCGGCGCCCGCGTAGCCGGCGAGGGCCTCCGCGAAGAAGACGGTCTGGCGGTTGAAGTTCGCTTCGATGCCGATCAAGGGCGCGCCGCCGCCAACCGCGCTCC
>CAZKYJ010000869.1:0-2705 GCA_964556355.1 uncultured Verrucomicrobiales bacterium
CTACGACGCCGCCGAGGCTAAGAAATTCCTCGATAAGTACCGGGAAGTCGTGAAGCCCGCCAAGCCCTCGCCGCGCCACCTGGCCGTGAGCCAGCACATGATCGGATCGCCGGTCGGGGTCTACAACTATGGAGGCGGCGGGTACGGCGGCTACTACGGAGGCGGTGGATACGACGGCTACAGCTCGATATTCGACAGGCAGCGGGCGCTTAACCAGTTCCTCTACAACCTGACGCTCAACACCGACACCTTCAACTATTACTCCCGCCCGGGCAGCCCGGTGCCGCCGCCGATCACCCGGATCCGCCCCATCACCCCGACGCCGCGCACGATCCCGCGGAACTTCACCCAGCCGACGCGATCGCTCCCGGTCGTGCGGCCGACGCTGAATCTCAACCGGTAGAATTCCCCTCAGCTGGTAGGGCTTTCCGACCCCCAGCCCCGAGCGAGCGCGCACCCGATCCGTCGGGTGCGCGCTTCTCGTTTTCCGGGTGAAAGCTCGCCGACCGAACGACGGTATTGGGCGGAAGAATCTCGGGTGGGATGGAACGCTGCCCGCGGGATGAGGGCATTTCGTCGCGCAATCGGTTCGGGACGTGGTAGTATCAATAATTGTTAGGTAGTTGTGGATAGAGACCGGAAACCTCCCAAGGTCCAAGACGTGTCGGCCGTGGGCGACGGGCGCATCGTGAATGCGTGCCCGCAATGCGGACAGCTTCTCGACGTGACGGATCAGGAGCCGTATTCGAAGATCGATTGTCCGGCCTGCGGGGAGTACATCCGCGTCCGCACGCTCTTCAATCACTTCCAGTTGGAAAAACAGATCGGGGAAGGGGGCATGAGCCGGGTGTTCCTCGCGGAAGACATCGCGCTCGGTCGTCGCGATGCCCTGAAGATCCTCAATCTCCACTACAGCCGCGATGCGGTGCGCATCGAGCAGTTCGAGCGCGAGGCGACGATCACCGCGGCCATCAGCCACCCCAACGTGGTCAAAGTGTACTCCGTCGGGCGCGACCAGGGGTATTTCTACATCGCGATGGAGTTGGTCGGCGGGGGGAGCGTGGACGACATGATCCGGGACCAGGGCAAGGTGGAGGTCGAAAAGGTCATCCAAATCGGGGTGCAGGTCGCGCAAGGTCTCCGTGCGGCGCACGCGGCGGGCCTCATCCACCGGGACGTCAAACCGGGCAATATCTTGCTCAGCGACGATGGGATTGCCAAGATCGTGGATTTCGGTCTCGCCCTCATGTTCGAGCACGACAAGGACGAGAGCGACGAGATCTGGGCGACTCCCTACTACGTGCCACCGGAGAAACTCGACCGCCAGCCTGAGGATTTCAGGAGCGATATCTACAGCCTCGGTGCCTCGCTTTTCCACGCCCTGGCCGGGAAGCCCCCGTTCGCCGCCGATACCTCGTCGATCGCGGAGCTCAAAAAGGTGAAAGCGCAGCGGATCCGGCTGGCGGATCTGGCACCCGAGGTACCCGCCGCCCTCTGCGAGGTGATCGACCGCGCGATGGCCTACCGTCCCGCTGACCGTTTCAGTTCCTACGACGACTTCCTCGACCACCTTTACTACGCGCGAAAAAGTTTCCGTCGGGAGGCTGATGTTGCCGCCGCGACCGGGCAACAGCCGGGCGGGTTGCCCCCACGGGTTTGGGCGGGCATCGGTCTCGCGGGCGCCGCTGCGGTGGTCGCGGGGTTCCTGCTCAATGGCGGTTCGGACAAGGGCGGGAAGCCCGTAGACCCGCTGGAGCAATTCCGGAGTACCGCTCCGGTGGCGAAGACCGAAGTTTCGGTCTCCGAGCGCTTCGTCGAGGGGCGGGGCCACATCGCAGCGGGTGAGTTCGCCGACGGGGTGCGTATTTTCAACGAGCTGATCTCCCGGCCCGGCGTCCTGGAACCGACCCTGAGCTGGTGCCACTTCCATGCGGCTCTCGGTCTCGTCCTGCAGGGCGAGACCGCGGGCGCCCGAGAGCACTTTGCCGCGCTGGCGAAGAGTGGTGAGGACGACGGGAATGCTCCGGCCCTCACCGTGGTCGCCCCGCTTTTCCAATCGACGGGCCGCCTCGGGCAAGGCGGAGGTGTCGTCAGCTTGGCGGATTTTGGCGAGCTGCCCGAGGACGACGCGCTCATGGCGATCGGACTTTTCCCCCTGGCGATCAAAAACTGGTTTCTGGGTGATGCGGCGGCCGTCCAGGAGCTCCTCCGCGAGTTCGTCGGGCGGACGCCGACGACTGATCGGGAGTGGATCGCCAGCTACCAAGAGCTGGCCCGACCGTTCCTCGAAGACGCCGAGCGGGTTCTGGCGACGCCCGGCATCGCGGTCGACCCTGCCGGGTATGAGGCGACCCTCCGACGGGTCGAGGCCGCCGAGGCTGGCGCCGCCGATTTCCGACGCGATGACGGGCCGGTCGCCGCTGTGCGGCGGCAGATCGCCGCCGTGCGCGGTGAGCTAGAGGGCTTGAAGGCGGCCGAGTTTGCCGCCCGTGAGGCTGCGGCCAAGGCCGCCTCGGAGGCTGAGTTTGCCGCCCTCCGCAAGCTCGTTGCCGAGGTGAGATCCCAAGACTATGGCCTGGATTTCAGCGCGGCATCCGAGGCCCTTCTCGGGGCTAGCTTCTCCACCCCGCAGGTCCAGGCTGCGCTCGAGGACGAGCGGGCACTGTGGTCTGCCGCCGCCGATTTTCTCGACGAGCTGGTCGAAG
>CAZKYJ010000870.1:0-2697 GCA_964556355.1 uncultured Verrucomicrobiales bacterium
CCTGTCACTTACAACCGTCACCACTCTTCTGGCTGACGGTCCGGCGGACAATCGGAGCGATTCCGTGCGACCGGTCCCACCCCCCGGGATTGCCATTGGCGATGGAGAAAGGATAGAGCTGGAAGCCGGGGTTCGCGAACTGGGAGCGGTGCTCGAGGATCTCGAGAATCATCCGTTGCTCCCCGACGCCGCCATCTTTCACAAGGCGGTCGACTGGGCGCTCCGCTACGGCGAATTCTTCAAGCCGGGGGATATCCAAACCGCCCGGAACCATCTCGCGACCGGTATCGAGAGGGCGCGCCATCTGGCGGCCGACGAGGCACCGTGGCTCCGGCAGCACGGGCTAGTCGTGCGGGGATACCGCTCGAAGATCGATGGCTCGGTGCAGCCCTACGGTCTGCTAGTACCCGCCAGCTACTCCTTCGATGGCTCCGCAGTCGCCCGCCTCGATTGCTGGTTCCACGGCCGTGGGGAGAAGAATACCGAATTGAACTTCATCGAGCAACGGCAGCGCCAGGTGGGGGAGTACGCCCCGGATGACGCCTTGGTGCTCCACCCGTTCGGACGCTACTGCAATGCCAACAAGTTCGCGGGCGAGGTCGATCTCTACGAGGCGCTCGAAGCGGTCGGTAGCGACTACCGGATCGATGATGGCCGTATCAGCGTCCGCGGGTTTTCCATGGGCGGGGCCGCCTGCTGGCAGTTCGCCGTCCACGATGCCGGGCGCTGGGTGGCGGCCAACCCGGGGGCGGGATTCGCCGAGACCCGCCAGTTCCTCGACGTCTTCCAAGGCGAGGACGTGTCCGACGCCCCATGGTATGAGCAGAAGCTTTGGCACCTGTACGATTGTACCGATTGGGTGACCAACCTGATCCACTGCCCGACGGTCGCCTACAGCGGCGAGGTCGACAGACAAAAGCAGGCGGCCGACGTCATGGCGGTGGCGATGGCAGAAGAGGGGATGCGCCTCACCCACATCATCGGTGCCGGGATGGGGCACAAGATCGACGAGGCATCCAAAACCATCATCGAGTCCAAGTTGGCGTCCATCGTGCGCGCCGGGCGCGACGTCGTTCCGGATCGCGTGCGTTTCACGACCTGGACGCTGCGCTACCCCGAGATGCTCTGGGTGCGGGTGGAAGGGATGGGCGAGCACTGGGAGTGCGCCCGGGTCGACGCGCGGATCACGGGTGATTCCAAGATCGAAATTGCCACCGCCAACGTCACCTCCCTACGCCTCCGCATGCCAGCGGGCACGTGCCCGCTCGATGCGACCGCTGTGCCCGAGATTGTCATCGACGGAGTGGCGCTGCCCGGCGAAAGCGTCGCATCCGACCGCTCGTGGGAATCGGTCTTTTCCAATGGCGATGGTGGCTGGCACCGGGGGGGATTGCCCGACGACCTCCGAAAAAGGCCCGGGCTCCAGGGGCCCATCGACGACGCTTTCATGGACGCTTTCCTCATGGTGGCACCCCCGGAGAGTGCCGGCCCCTGGGTGTCCGCCGAGTTCGATCACGCGCGGGAGCACTGGCGGCGGCAGTTCCGCGGTGATGCGCCCGTCAAGCTGGCCGGGGATCTCTCCGACGACGATATCGCGAGCCACAACCTCATCCTCTGGGGGGACCCTAGCTCCAATCCGATCATCGCAGAAATGGCGGAGCAACTCCCGGTGCGCTGGGAGGGGAATGAGATCATCGTGGGTGACCGGCGCTTTCCGGCAGCCGGCCACGTGCCCGCCCTCATCTATCCCAACCCGCTGAATCCGGAGCGCTATGTCGTTCTCAATAGCGGGTTCACGTATCGCGAATACGACTACCTCAACAATGCCCGGCAGGTGCCCAAGTTGCCCGATTGGGCGATCATCGATACCCGCGAGCCCGCCAGTTACCGCTCCTCTGGGAAAGTGGTCGATGCCGGGTTTTTCGACGAAAGCTGGCAACCGAAGTAGGGGGCTTCCGTCTTGCCATCGTGATGCTTCCGGGGGAAGCTGGTGCCATGACTCCCGCTCTCCGTGTCGCCATCGGTGCAGTCACTATCGCTTTCGCAACGCTACCCGGTGCCGCCGGCGACGAGGTTCCGGTGGGCGACGCCATGATCGCCGCGGCGCGGCGTTCGGTCGGAGCCTACCACGCGGGACAGGAGCGATCGGGCGCGCTCCTCCGGGTCGTCTATTTCCATCCCAACGATCGTGCGCCCTTGGCTGACTACGCGGAACGGCTCGACCGGATTCTCGCGGATATCAGCGCCTTCTACCGCGATGGGCTCCGGCGGTTCGGCGTGGCTTCCGAGGGGCTTCCCCTTGAGATGTTGCAGGGGAAGCTCGTCATCCACCTGGTGGAGGGGAAGCACCCGGCGAGTCACTACCGACACGAGTCCGGTAACGAGACCGGTGCCGAAATTCGAAAGGCGCTGCGGGGCACGATCGATGTTGATCGGGAGCATGTCCTCGTCATGTACGGCCTCTGTGGGAAAGAGCCCGACGGTCGCTACGTGTTCGACGCACCTTACTACGGGGGCGGATCCCAGGCGGGCGGGCTCTGCCACGCCGCCGATTGCGAGCTGCTCGATCCCGTCCTGCTCGGCGAAACGTCGAAGCGCATCGTCTACACCGAGCACTACTATCCGCGCATGGAGCAGACGGTGGCCAAGTTCAACAGCATGTATCTCGGCGGGACGGCCCACGAGTTAGGGCACGGG
>CAZKYJ010000871.1:0-2690 GCA_964556355.1 uncultured Verrucomicrobiales bacterium
CGACGGGGATGGCCTGGATGCATCTCGGCGGCTCGATGGCGTGGGGAGACAGCTCGCTCGATCTGCCTACCTCCGACGCGACCAGGCTCCGACTGGCCGAAACCGCCATGCGCCGCTGGTGGGAGCGACCGCTCACGCGGGACAAGTACCAAAAGCGGATGGACCTGGTGCACGGGGCGCTCGGTGTCGCGCCGGAGGATCGCAGCGCGCTGCAGTCCGAGCTCGCGGGGCTGGCCTACCTCGAGCATCGCCAGCCCCGGAGGATGGCCAGGCTGCGCGCCGTGGAGAGCGAACTCGCCGGGCTGCGTGCGCGGGCGATGCCGGTGCTCGTGAGCGAAGCGTCGGAGCCCAAGGTCACCCGGGTGCTACCGCGCGGGAACTTCATGGACGAAAGCGGTCCGCTGGCGGTGCCCGCCGTACCGAAATTTCTCGGGGATCTTGGGCATGCCGACCGCCGCGCCAACCGGCTCGACCTCGCGCGCTGGATCGTCTCGCCGGAGAACCCGGTGACGCCGCGGGTTTACGTGAACCGGGTTTGGGAAAACTTCTTCGGCCGCGGTCTCAGCGAGACTTTGGAGGACAGCGGCGGGCAGGGTGATTGGCCCTCGCATCCGGATCTGCTCGACTGGCTGGCGGCCGACTTCCGGGACGGCGGCTGGGATCGGAAGCGCCTGGTGCGTCGGCTCGTCCTAACGGACGCCTACCGGCTCGGGTCCCGGCCGACCGCCGAGCTTTCCGCCCGCGACCCCGGCAACCGCTGGCATGCCCGCCAGGCACGTTTCCGCCTGCCCGCCGAGGCCGTGCGCGATTCGGCACTGGCGGTCTCGGGCCTGTTGAACGCGACGGGCACCGTGCCGGTGGCGAGCTTTTTCCCCTACCAGCCGGCGGCCTACTGGGAGAAATCTAGCAAGGTGATGTATGGCAGCCGCCACCTGCCGTGGGCGACGAGCCAGGGCGAGGGGCAGCACCAACGCAGCCTCTACACCTTCTGGAAACGGCAGAACGTACAGCCGACCATGCTGGCTTTCGACGCGCCGACGCGGCAGGAGTGCACCGCCCGGAGGGGAACGACGAACACGCCGGGGCAGGCGCTGGCCCTGCTCAACGACCCGATCTTCTTCGAGGCGGCCGAAGCGCTGGCGGCACGGGTCAAGCTGGCGGGAGATGCCGGGGGCGAGGTGGCGGCAGCCTTCGCGCATGTCCTCCAGCGGGCGCCGACGGCGACGGAGATGGACGTGCTGCGCGAGCTGATCGATGGTTCCGAATCCCAGGACGCCGGACGGCTGGCCGTCGCGCGTGCCCTGCTCAACCTCCACGAGTTCCTCACCCGCCCATGAGATTCATGAAATTGGAAGAATCCCACAGGCTCCGCCTCACCCGGCGCCAGCTGTTCTCCAGGACGGCCACGGGCATCGGCACCGCCGCGCTGAGTTCGCTTCTGGCCCGGGCCGGCCTCGCGGGCGCGACTTTTCCTAACATTGCCCCAAAAGCCAAGCGCGTCATCTTCCTCTACATGGCGGGCGGCCCCAGCCAGTTCGAGACCTTCGATGACAAACCTGAATTGCGGGAGCGGGACGGTGAGCCGCTGCCGGAATCCCTCGCGCGGGGCGTGAAGCTCGCCTTCCTCCAAGACGACCCGCTCAAGTGCAAGGGCTCGGAGGTGCGCTTCGACCGCTGCGGCCGGTCCGGCCAGGTGATCTCGGAGGTATTCCCGCACCTGCAGCAGGTGGCCGACGACCTCTGCATCGTCCGCACCTTGCAGACCGAGCAGGTCAACCACGACCCGGCGCACACCTTCATGAACACCGGTACCGCGATCACCGGGCGCCCGAGCATGGGGTCGTGGGTCTCCTACGGGCTCGGAAGCGAGTCGGACAACCTCCCCGCGTTCGTCGTCATGCGCTCCGGGCCCGAGGGGCAGCCGGTGCCCACGACCGGCTGGCACAACGGCTTTTTGCCCGGCAAGCACCAGGGGGTGGAGTTCTATGGCCAGGGGATGCCGCTCAATTTCGTGCGCCCGCCCGAGGGCGTCGATACGGCGGCCCAGCGCCGGACGATCGATGCCATCGCCTCGTTGAACCGGCTGCACGACGAGGCCGTGGACGACCCCGAGATCGCCACGCGGATCAGCCAGTACGAACTCGCCTTCAAGATGCAGGCCAGCGTGCCGGACCTGGCAGATTTTTCGACCGAGCCGAAGCACGTGCGCGAACTCTACGGGGTCGGCGACAAGCCCGATGGGAGCTTCGGTTCGAACTGCCTGATGGCGCGCCGCATGGCCGAGCGGGGCGTCCGCTTCATGCAGCTCTACCACACCGGCTGGGACCACCATGGCAACGTCCTCGGCGGGGTGAAGGCGCGCGCCAAAGACGTCGATCAGGGGGCTGCGGCACTCATCCGCGACCTCAAGGCGCGCGGGCTCCTCGAGGACACCCTCGTCATCTGGGGCGGAGAGTTCGGGCGCACCCCGATGTCCCAGGGCGGCACCGGGCGCGACCACCATACGAAGAGCGGCTCGATGTGGTTGGCCGGCGGCGGCATCCAGGGCGGTGTCACCTACGGCGAGACCGATCCGCTCGGTTTCACCGCGGCGGCCGATCCCTTCCACGTCCACGATTTCCACGCCACCGTGATGCACCTGCTGGGGATCGAGCACAAGCGACTCACCTATAAATTCAAAGGCCGGAACT
>CAZKYJ010000872.1:0-2690 GCA_964556355.1 uncultured Verrucomicrobiales bacterium
GCTGCATGCGAGGCACTCGATGTTGTGCAGTGATCGGGATGCTGGCGTGGGTCGTCCGCTACGCGCTCTTCGCATTCGGTGCACCCGATGAGATCGCCTGGATGATCCTGACGGGCATCATCCTCCACGGGATCTGCTACGACTTCTTTTTCGTCACCGGTCAGATCTACACCGACAAGAAATCGCCCGAGCATCTGCGCGGACAGGCGCAGGGGTTGCTCGTGTTCTTCACGCTCGGGCTCGGCATGTTTATCGGTGCCCAGGTCGCCGGCTCCATCGAGGCAATGTACACGACGGACGAGTCCAAAGCGCTCGCGGCGGAAGTCGTCGCGGTCGGCGATCAGATCGCGGAGCTGACGGCTGATCTCGAACCCGGGGAGGCCGAGCCGGCCGCAGTTGCAGCGCTGGTGGAGAAGAAATCCGAGCTCCGCCATGCCGAGCTCGCCGCCATCGATTGGAAGTCGCTATGGCTGATGCCGGCCAGTTTCGCCGGCGGCGTCCTCATCCTCTTCGTGCTGCTTTTCCGGGACAAGGTGGCGACCGGTCCGGAAGAGCCGACCGGTAGCGACGACCCCTCACATCAAGCGATCAAGAGCTAGACGGGCGCGGTGCGGACCGCGCGGCGATACGTAGATGCCCCCCGGTGGAGGGGAGGAAAACTGCCCCGGGGTGCCGCAGAGCGACGGGCGGCGAACGATGGCCATCGATGGGATAGGTCGGTATCGCACCGCCGGATCTCTCCCCCCGGTCGGGGAGGGGTTGCCCGGTCCGCCGAATTCTGGCCGTCGAAAAGTCCGCGTTCAGAGATAGTCGACCAGCCTCGCGACCGCATGCGTGTCCAGAGCTCCGACGAGCGCCTCGATCAGCTGGAGAGCCGCGAGGTAGTCGGCCATGTGGATGATCGAGTTGTGTGAGTGGATGTAGCGGGCGGGGACGCCGAGGACGACCGCAGGAACCCCCGTCCCTTGCAGGGCGATGGTGCGCGCATCGGTGCCGCCCGAGCGGCGGACGGTTACCTGATGGGGGATCTTGTGTTCTTCGGCGGTGCTGACGACGAGGTCGATGAGCGCGCGGTTCATCAGGGCGGTCGGATCCATGACCCGGATCTGCACCCCGCCTCCGAGGGCGCCTTGGGAGTCGGCGCGGCTAAAGCCGGGGGTGTCGTCGGCGGGTGGCCCCTCCAAGACGAGGGCCACGTCCGGCAGGGTGAGGTTCGTTGCGGTTTGGGCGCCGCGCGTGCCGACCTCCTCCTGCACCGTGCCGGCCGCGACCAGCTGGCACGGGAGGGCTGCACCGGCCAGGCGCTGCGTGGCGTGGATGGCCAGCGCCATGCCGACGCGGTTGTCGAAGGCTTTGGCGAGAAAGAGGTCGTCGCTCCCGGACATCGGGGTGAACGGGCTGTGCGGCACGATGGTGTCGCCGAGCCGGACGCCGAGGCGGAGGGTCGCATCCTCGCGCGAGGTGGCTCCGATGTCGATGAACATTTTGTCGAGGGGAACGACGCTGCTCCGCTCCGCCTCGGAGAGGAAGTGGGGTGGCAGCGATGTGGTGACCCCGAGCACTTCGGCACCCGACCGGGTCAGGATGCGGAACCGCTGGGAAAGAACCGAATGCGACCACCATCCGCCCAGGGGCACAAATTGGATAAACCCATCGATGGTGATGTTCTGCACCATGAAGCCGACCTCGTCCATGTGCCCGGCGAGCAGGACCTTGGGCAGTCCGTCACCCCCACCGCAGGTGCAGACAACGCTGCCGGTACGGTCGGTCGCCAGGGCACCGTGGCCGGAGAGTTCACGGGCAAAGATCGCGCGGACCGCAGCCTCGTTGCCAGGGGCTCCGTGGGCTTCGGTCAGCTCGCGCAGGAGGGCGATGCCCCGCTCGCGATCGACCGGGTCAGGGGGGGCAGGAACGTGGGACATAGGAGGACTACGGAGCTTCGGCGGATTCGCCGGCAGCACCACCCGTTTCTTCGTCCCGAATGAGATCTCCGGTCAGCTCGAAGTTGGCGATCAGGTTCCAAGGTCCGCTCGCATAGTTGCTTCCTTCCTCGACCCGGATCGTCCAGCGGGGCTCCTCACTGAACTTGTAGCTGATGAACTCGGTCTCGTCGGCGAGTCCACGGCTGGCCGAGACGACGAGCCGGCGGTTATCGATGACCGTCTCGCCTTTGCTGCTATCGACGAGTTTGCCTCCGGCGATTTTGGCCGAGCGCACATCACCCACGATCGAGTCTTCGCCGTTGATGAAAAGAATCTTGAGGAATGCGGACCCACCGGCGGAAGCGGATGCCACATCCGCCGCGAGCTCGGGAACGACTTGGGTGTCGTCCGGGCCCCCCGAGCGGGTGTTCTTCTGGCGCCATTGGACGGAGATGTTCGAAAGTTGCACGAGGTCACCCCGGGCACTTTGCGGCGGGGTCGGGGAAGGCGCTGCCTCAGGAGCTCGTGTGCCATGGTCGGTGGCCAGTTGGAAGAGGAATTTCCTGAACCAGGAAAAAGACACTTTCTATGCCGAGAGACTACGGGTCTTCTGGCTGGAGAGGCTGGCCAAACAACAGCGCTGGCAGGACTATCTGACATTTTATCAGCCCTCACAATCAGCTGAACGCGAGTGCTACCAGTTACAGGCATTGCTGGCCACCGGACAGCGCGATCTCGCTTTTGAGCGGACCCCGCAAATGTGGTTGG
>CAZKYJ010000873.1:0-2686 GCA_964556355.1 uncultured Verrucomicrobiales bacterium
GAGACGATCTCCGCCAGGCTCCCCAGCTCCGATTCGGTGAAGACGCGACCGGTCACCATTTCGCCAAGCGACGAGCCGGTGACGAAGAGGTTGAGGAGGGGATTTTGGAAATTGGCCGTCCAAGCGATCGTCTCCTTCCAAGGGCGCGTAGAAAGGTGCAGGGTGAGGGCGGCGAGCGCGTCCCGCAGCATGCGGTCGTGCTGTGGGTCGAGGTGGATCCGATGCTGCATGAGGTGCAGGTAGTGATCCATATAGAGCGGCCCGAAGTCGGCGCGGACGGCGAGTGCATTCCTGCCGCGTACGAAGTAGCACCGAACCTCGATGGGGGAGGGGGTGGCGTAATCGGACGGCGGTGGCGGCGGGGCGTCTGGCATGAGCCGGGGAGAATAGGGGCGGGCTCGGCGATGGCCAAGCGGGCTTCGCGACATTTTTGAATATCGTCCGAGCGATGGGATGGTTCCACCCACGACCGCCATGCTCGACGAACCCATCCGCCACCAGATCAAGGAGCGCCTGCTCGACGAGATCGCTGTCGTCGAGGAGCGCATCATGGAGCTCGAGAAACAGACGGCGCCGATCCCTCCCGACAAGGGGCTCGGCCGGCTGACCCGGATGGATGCCCTGCAAGACAAAAGCGTCAAGGAAGAGGCATTGCGGCAAGCGAGGAAATCTCAGGGGCGGCTCGAGGTGGCGCTGACGCGCGTTCTCGCGCCCGATTTTGGAGACTGCGCGGGTTGCCGCGGCCCGATTGGTGTCGAGCGCCTGCTGGCCTTGCCCGGTAGTACCCTGTGCGTGGCTTGCGCCTCGAAGCGATGAGGGCGAAAGGGGGCAGCCTCGTCGTTATTCTGGCGGGAGTGACGATCGCGTGGGGGGATGATGGCTTCGATCCTCCGACCGGGTTCTACGACACCGCGGATGGCCTCACCGGCGCGGCTTTGGAGGCAGCGCTACATGCGATTATCGAGGAGCATACTTTTGTTCCCTACGGGGCCACCGACGAGGCGATGGAAGTGATCGACGAGGCCGGCGTGAGTCCCGGAGACGTCGAGCTTCTATACACAGACCGCACGAGGGCAAAATCCGCCTTCGGGGGCGGGAGCGACGGGACGGGAGTGAGCGGCCAATGGAACCGCGAGCACACCTGGCCGCGATCGTTCGGGATATTCAATGATGGTGGCAAGGACAACTCGGATCTATTCAACCTTCGGCCTTGTGACGTGGATACCAACGCGGAGCGCGGAAGCCTCTTCTTCGATCGCACGAGCGGGGTTCCGCGAACCTACCCGGGGGCGGACGGGAGCACCTATGACAACGATTCTTGGGAGCCGCGGGACGACGAAAAAGGAGATGTTGCGCGCGGGTGTTTCTACATGGCCGTGCGCTATGACGGCCAAGATCCCGAGACCCTGGACCTGACGCTTGCCGATCAGCCCAACAGTGGCGCAGGCCGGTTCGGGGTCCTCTCGCGGTTTGTCGAATGGAACGCCTTGGATCCCGTGGATGACAAGGAGCGCCGTCGGAACCATCTCATCTTCACGAGCTACCAGCACAACCGCAACCCGTTCATCGACCGGCCCGCGTTTGTTGGGCGGCTCTATCTCGACGGAAAGCCGGAGGTCGATTTCGACTCCGATGGCCTGAGTGATTTCTGGGAGTACCGGTTCCTCGACGGGCTCGATGGTGGCCCCGACGACGATGGCGATGGCGATGGCGTGATGGTTTTGTTAGAGTTCGCGCTCGCTCTCGACCCGGGCGTGCCCGATGCCGAGGGGATGCCGACGATCGATCGCCTGCCCGACGGCGGCATCCGCTTCACCCATCGGATGAACCGGCTTGCCCCTGGATTGCGCTACGAGATCCAGCGGTCGGCCACGCTCGAGGGGGACGCGTGGGTTCCGGCAGACGGCGGTGAGGCCACCACGCTCGAACTTTCGACCGATCTTAGAATCGTCACGGTGACCTACCCTGACGTGACCCCGACACCCCGCTTCTTCCGGCTGGTGGTCGAGGGAGAAGGTCGCTGAGGGTCAGGACGGGAGCGCGACGGATGCCGGCTCGTCCTCTTCCTCGCCTCCCGAAGGCGCAGGGGCGGCTTTCTTCGCCTGGGAAGGGGTGTAGTGGCTGGAGAATCCTCCGTTGGCAAAATTCAGTTTGACGTTTCCGTGAGCGGCTCCGTTCTCGAGGTTTTCCGGAGTGGTCGGTAGCGGAGTGAAGGCGAGCGCCGAGCTCGGCGCCGCCTCAATCGCGGGCGGACCGGCGGAAAACACGCGGGCAAGAACCCGGTTGAATCGGGCGTTGAGTTCGGGCGAGAGGGTGCGGGGACCAGAATCGTCAAATTCGGTCGGGAAGGGCGCGACTTCCAACGTAGCAGCCGATGTCGTCTCGTCGGCCTCATCGGTCGGCTGGGTGGTGTCGAGAAAGGGCTCCTCGGCCGCCCGCAACCGCGCCTCTTCCATCTCCGCCTCGTCAGCGGCGAGCGATGTGGTGGCGACGCTGTCCAGCAATTCGATAGCCGATTGCGCCTGTTCAATCGCGCTGCGCAGTGCGTCTCCGGCAGCTCGAGCGGCCTCCCATGCCTTCGTCGGCATCACTGCTTCTTCGCGGTCTATCGTGTTCATGGTCGTTATTCCCTTACAACTTAAGAGAGTATATATACTATATTTATCATAAGTAAAGGGCGAGCGAT